>CAZSBW010000022.1:0-17014 GCA_964604815.1 uncultured Salinivenus sp.
GTCCGGTAAGTAGGTCGAAAGCTTGAAGTGTCACGTGAGTTTTGTCATGACAGAGGGAGCGACCAACTTGCTCTGAATGACGGCGGAGATCATCCTGAGCCAGGATGCGATTGACGGGGGCTCGTTCAAAGTGCGGAGCCGCTTTCCATGGACGGAATCGGTCCAGCCGTTCCCTCAAAAATCAGAAGCCTCTTGGAAAGGGTCCTCACGCAGGCACGGTCTCCCCAGGTGGCCCCGTCCGATTTTCAGACGGTCGGCGACGTACGCGAGAGGAAACGTGGAGGCACGGGAGGTGTGAGACTGAACGAATTTGCGGGACTTGAAACGCGCGCCCTGTCCTACCGACCGAACGCACTCCCTCGACGACGTTTCCGTTCCTTTTTCCCTTCGCCTTTTCCCGATGCCTTCTTTTTCTCTCAACGCCTTCGACTCGCGCCTCCAGGCCTCGGAGTGGATGGATGACTTTTCAATTACCGACGAACGGCTCCAGGCGGCGCTCGACGACATTCGCCGCATCAACCAATGGCTCGGGGGCTACCGCGCAACGGTTGTCGTTCTCGACCCGCTGCTTCACTCCCGGGACACTCTGACTGTGCTCGACGTGGGCACGGGGAGCGGCGATTATCCCGCGCGGCTGGTGCAACGGGGACAGCGGGCGGGAACCCAAGTAGAAGCCGTCGGCGTTGACCTAAATCCAGCGACGGTCGGGTACGGGCGCGCCTGGATCGACGCACACCTCGCTCCCGAACTCCGTCCCCAGGTCCGCGTCGAAATTGCAGACGCACTGGATCTGCCGTACCCCGACGATGCCTTCGACGTGACCCACGCCGCGCTTTTCCTTCATCACTTTCATGGGGCCGAGGCCGTGCAGTTGCTCCGCGAGATGGCTCGTGTGAGCCGCCTCGGCATCGTCGTGAACGACCTGCACCGGCACCCCCTCGCTTACGCTGGCATCTGGGGGCTCAGCCGACTTCTGCGCCTGGCCCCGATGGTGCAGCACGACGGCCCCATTTCGGTTCAGCGAGGATTCCGGCGATCCGACCTGGCCGCGCTCGCCCGCAAGGCCGACCTGCCCGCGCCGACAATCCGCTGGCATTGGGCGTTCCGATGGACCCTCTCCACGCTTCCGCAAGCGTGACGTTGCTTCGCCGCCCCCTTCCTCGGAGACTCTCGTCCCCGAAAGTCGCTTCAACAGGAGCTGTCGTCGGGGATATGCCCCAAAAGCCCGGACCACGCAGGACGACTCCCCTTCCAACCTGGACCTGTCTTCTCGTTCCGGAACCGCGAATTTCTTCATGTGTGCAGAACAGGAGCCGTCTCTGTCGACGACCCCTCTCAACCATGGAAGAGCCCCCGACCAACGGAGAACCTGCCGCTCCCGATCCCGACATTGGTCGCCTGCACGTCCTCACCGACTTCCACCTCCAACAGCAGCGCTCCCACGCCGAGCTGGCGCGCCTCGTCATTCGCGGCGGGGCCGACACTGTTCAGTTCCGCCAGAAGCACGGAGGGATTCAAAACATCCTCATCGAGGCCCGGAAGGTAGCGAAGGTGTGTCAGGATGCATCGATTCCCCTTCTCATCGACGACCGGGTCGACGTCGCCCAGGCGACCGACGCCAGCGGCGTTCACCTCGGCCAGGAAGACTTTCCCATCGACGAGGCCCGCGCGATCCTGGGGCCAGACGCCATCATCGGGGCCACGGCGACGAAAACGGCACAGGTGGCCGAGGCCTACCAGATGGGTGCCGACTACATTGGGTTTGGCCCCGTCTTCCCAACCACGTCCAAACGCAATCCGAAATCGGTGAAAGGACCGGAGGGCGTCCGAGACGCCAGTGAGGCCGTCCCCATTCCCATCATCGCCATCGGCGGCATCACGCACGACCGCGTGCGCCCCGCTCTCGAGGCCGGCGCCCACGGCGTGGCCGTTCTCTCAGCCATTTGCACGGCCAACAGTCCAGAGCGCGCCACCGCCCGCTTCCGGGCCGCAATCGACGGGGCAAAGACAGAATCGTGAAAACGGTCGGCCGCAAATCCAGCATCGCGCTCCTCAGTCCGCCCCAAAGGATTTAACGCGGGTTCTTTGAACGGGCACGCCGGCGCAAGCGAGAACGGCCCCGTCGGAGACGACTACTCCGGGCGTTCTCCCCCCACTCACACCGTTTCCGGTTCGAAATGTCTACTGGCGAACGAAAAATGCTCCCTGAATGACTGGACGTTCCTCCTCACAACGCCCCAACATTCAGCGTTTTACGTTGGAGCGTTCAGATAAAACGCCATTCATTCGGGAAGCCCCCCTTCTCCAGGATCCAGACCTGATCGAATGGATTCCGTATCAGCCCCATTCACTGGCCCGCAGCACAGCATCGACGAGGGCCTCCGGCGTGGGCGAACCCGCAACGGCCGCCGGTGCAATGCCAGCGTCCTCCAGAGCCGCAGCCGTCGTCGGCCCAATGGCGGCACACCGATAGTCGCCGAGCGGCCCGGTCTCGGCCTGCTGAATGGCCTCCAGGCCCGACGGGCTAAAGAACGTGAGCCAGGTCTCGTCGCCGGGAGGCGGCAGCGACAGATCGGTGCGGGGCCGGGTCTCGTACACGACCAGTTCGTCGAAGTCAATGCCAGCGTTCCGAAGCTCCTCGGGCAACTCGTCCCGGCGCCGGTTGCCACAGAGAAAAAGCAAGGGCGGGTCCGGCTCGCTGCGTACGATCTGATCGGCAAGTTCGGAGGCCGTCCCGGTTTCCTCGCCCCGCACCTCGAACGAGAGCTCGCGGAGCTCCTCGGCGGTCTTGGGACCGACCGCATAAGCCGTTCGCCCTTCCCACTGGGCGTGGGTCGTCCCTTCGTCGTCAAAGACGCGATGGAGCGCCCACCCCACGCGCGGACTCGTGGCGACCACTCCGCCGTACCGGTCGGGCGTCCGAAGCCGGTCGCGAAGCGCGTCCTCATTCGGAAACTCAAAGGTCAGTACAGGCTTGCACACGGCACGAATCCCAACCTCCTCGAAAGCCCCAACGTACGGATCGGGCTGGTCGACCGTTCGAAGTAAGATGATGTCCGGAGGAGATACTTCAGTGGTCATGAGAAAACGTGTACAACCGGAATAGAAACGAACAGAACGAGGAAACCAACACCGGCTGCTGCGTCAGCCGTGATCGGGGCGTTCTTCGGAAGCCCAAGACTGTCAGTAGCGACTCGTCGAATGGAGACCACTCTCATGCCGGCTACAAAATCGGCGGGACGAGAACCCATTCCCGACCCATGTGGACAGGGAACTACGCTCGGAAGGGAGAACCGGATGCCTCGCGGGGTTTTTCACCGAGAATGCGGTCCAGAATTTCGTCACCGCCTGCGTCCAAGAGGTCGTTCGCCAACTGTCGCCCTTCCTTCTCTCCCTCTTCCGGCGAACACCGGCGCCGGCCTCGATGATGCTCCGCCCCGTCCAGGGCGGCGATGCAGGCGTCTATGATCAACTCCCCGTCATCGGTCAGGCGGGCCCACGCCCCGAGAGGAACCTGGCACCCGCCCCCGACCCGGCGCAGAAACGCCCGTTCGGCGGCCGTGGCGTAACCGGTGGCCTCGTCGTGGAGAACGTCGCGAAGCTGCTCAGCGAGCGCGTCGTGGTCGGCCGCACAGGCAATGCCAAGTGCGCCCTGCCCCACCGCCGGCACCATGATGTCTACGTCGATTTGGTCGCGAATGTGAGACGAAAGCCCCATTCGCACGAGTCCGGCTACGGCAAGGATCATTCCGTCCCAATCACTCTCCACCAGCTTCTCCAGGCGCGTGTCCACGTTTCCTCGTACCGGCACCACGTCGAGATCCGAACGCCAGGTACGAAGCTGGGCCTTGCGGCGGAGCGACGCCGTGGCGACGGTCGCCTTCATCGGCAAGTCCGCCAGGTGGCCGTCGAAGGAGGGGTGGGCGACGAAGGCGTCGAAGGGCTCTTCGCGGGCCCCCACGGCGGCAAGCGTGATGCCGTCCGGCAGCGTCGAGGGAATGTCCTTCAGCGAATGCACGGCCAGGTGAATGTCGCCGGCCAGCAGGGCGCGATCCAACTCCTTCGTAAAGACGGCCTCGTCTCCAATCTCCGAAATGGGCACGTCCTGGGACTCATCTCCTCTCGTGGTGATGGGCTCGAGCTCGACCCGATGCCCCTTTGCTTCAAGCTTCGACTTTACGAAGTTGGCTTGCCAAAGCGCGAGTTCACTGCTCCGGGTGCCAAGAACGAGCGGATCTGGAACGGTCATGAAGCGGGCACACTGTTACAGAGAGCAGGCGAGAAGACGGTCGCACACCGTACCTCAAAACCCGGAAGAGGCAGGGCGATCATGGTCTACGAGTTCAACAGTTCCCCCCTTCTCACTTGACTGTTTGATGAGGCGAGGAGGCGGATTGCGCATTCTCCTCAGACTCGTCGTCCTCCATCTGAAGGGCCTCCTGGAGCGACTCGGACGCTGTTGACGCATCGCCGGGATCGTGCGTGAGATACGGGCACCGGGACGGAGCCTCCGAGAGAGAAGGCTCTTCGCCGTCTGGGGCTTCCTGCAGCGCACGTCCTTCGTCTTCGTTCGGGGCAAAGAGCGCATGCAGGAGCTTGATGCCCTGTACGAAGTCGATGCTGTCCGGATCGACGTTTTTGAGACGAACGATGGGAACGGCGAGAAGCTTCTGCATGATCGACTTGGTGAGCTGGTCGACCTCTTCACGGTCCATGTCCGTGCGGTGAGCATGCCGATCGACTTCCTGCTTCCGAATCGAGTCGAAGGTCTCGCGGATGGCCTGGATGGCCGGCTGCAGGGCCTGCTGGTGAAACACCCACGTGACGAAATCGCGGAGAAGGTTCTCGCAGATCGCCTCGGCGTCGGGCACCGCGGCGCTGCGCCGGTCCCGAACCTCTTCGGCCCAGGCGTGCAGGTTGTCCAGGTCGTACACGTCTGCGTTTGGGGTGTCGTCCACGGCCGGGTCCACGTTTCGGGGCCGGGCAATGTCCACCAGGAGCGTCGAAGAGGCCGAGTCGCCAAGCGCCGGAAGCTGCTCGGCGTGAATAATCGGTTCTGGGGCACCCGTAGCGACCACGGCGAGATCGGCCTCAGCGACCGCTCGGTGCCGATTCGCCCACGCAACCACGTCCCCCCCGTGGGACGCCGCCACGCGATCGGCTCGCTCCGGCGATCGGTTCGTAACGGCAATGGAGGCCGGCGAATCATCTTGAAGCGCCTCCAGTGCCAATCGCCCCATCTTCCCCGCTCCCACCAGCAGAACGCGGATCTCCGAAAGCAGGCGGGGCGGAATCTGTTCCGCAAAGTACTGGCGGGCCATCTCGACCGCCGCCGTCGAGACCGACGCGGCACCCTGCACGAGATCGGTCCTGGTCGATACCTGCTTCGCCGCCCGGAAGGCCGTATGCATGAGCCGGTGCATCAGGGAATGAACCTGCTCGGCGTCAACAGCGCGCTGATACGCTGCCTTCATCTGCGCGAGAACCTGTTGGTCCCCCAGGACCATTGACTTGAGTCCGGCGGTCACTTCAAGCACGTGCCGGACGGCGGCCTCGTCTTTTCGTCGGAAGGCCGTTTCGTCGGGCCAGTTCTCGCCCGCCGCCCGTGCCAGGGCCACCTCCACCCGCCGAAGATCCGCCGCTCGACCGTAGAGATACGCCTCAGTTCGGTTACAGGTGGAAAGCAGCACCACCTCGGCCTTTTCACTCAGGATTAGATTCTCGTACACGGCCCGTTGGGCCTCTTCGTCCAACGCGAAGGCCTCCGTCTCTTCTACAGAGGCGTGTTCGTGATTCAATCCCAGTGCGTAGAACGTCATGAAGACGATATTCGATCTACTCAGTGTGCCTTCTGGAACCTACAACTGAACCGAGGCCCTGTTCGCCTCCGTGGATTGAATAGGAAATGAGTTTCGCTTGACCGAATCAAAAACGGGATTGATCTCTTTCAACGAACGTCACCTGAATCCGAAAATAGATTGTGTTCCTTTCATCGCCTCCGGACAATTTCCACGCCAGCCCCGCTGCACCCCATCTCGCCTCGGTTTTTCTCCGAATAATATGAAGAAAAAGCGAACAAATTGAATAAAGGGGAAGTAGAATCTACGTTTTCAGGGTGATCTGCCTATGTTGGTGGTAATCTAAACCCAAACAAAGGAGCACTCGGCATACTCGGCTCCAATCAATCCTCGCGAACGGCAGTCCCCCCTCTCGGATTGTCCTTCTACCGAGTTCGCCTCCCGTCCTCTATAATCCGTTCACTCGATTTACCGACCGTCATGAAACGGTTATTTCAGGCACTTGCTGCCTTCGTTGGCATCTGGGTACTGGGGAGCTTCGTAGGCGTGATGTTCGACGCTGCCCACCAGAATGTATGGACGCAGAGCTTAATGTGGTCGTTGCTTGCGAGCGTCATTCTCGCTCCCGTCTTCATTTTCGTCGGCACGGCCCCCTCCAGTTCAACCTCCCAATCTACGTCCAATTCCTCTCGCACCGAGCAATCATTCGACGTCGACGAGAACGTTGGCGTGGACCAGCAAGAGCAGGGAGTGACCGAAAGAGAGGGATGGCCCTATGACACCTAATGCCACTTGGGAAGGAACGGATGCATCTCAAAACCAAAGCACCGATCCCTGAAGAAGTTTGCAGCGATCACGTTCAGGTAGGGTCGGTCCCCGCTTCCGTTGAGAAATTGTCCAGATGCTTTCACGCGGACCAGTAGGAACGAGTAGTCCACCGCGAGGCGCGCTTCGTACCCCCTCGCTCTGTTCCCGCGGCGAGGTGCCCCGTCATCATCCCTCGGTGCAAACTCCCTCGAGACGCTCCTCTTCCCAGGTGCCTGCTCGTCCACGCGCTACTCCTTTTGCTCCCCTTCCTCCTCTTCCACGACCTGCGTGGGAATAGTGAGCACCGGACAAGGAGCCACGCGAACAATCCGTTCGGTGTTGCTCCCCAGCAGAAACCGGCTGACCCCCGTCAATCCTCGAGTGGCCATCACGATCAGACTGACGCCGCGTGTCTCGGCAAAGTCAACCACGTCCTCCGAGACGTTTCCCTCCCGCACGTGATAGGCCGCCTGCACCTCAGGGCCCTCAATGTTTTCGTCCAGCTGTTGAAGGGCCTCCTCGGCGTTGTCGACGATCTGCGGATCCATTTCCACGACCCCAACCCCGGGTAGTCCCGTATCACTGAAGGTAGGCACCGTCCGTTTCTCCGCGACAAACATGAGATGGAGCCGCGCCTGATACTGTCCCGCGAAAAACTTTGACATCCGCAGCGCCTCGCGGGAGTGCTCCGAGAAGTCGATGGGAGCAAGAATGTCGTCGAAGGACAGGTCTTCGTCTTCCTCCATCCAGGGCACCTCTTCACGAACCGTCATTACCGGACAGGGGGCGTGCCGAATGATCTTGTCCGCCACGTTTCCGAGCATGAGGCGGTCGAGCCCCTTTCGGCCGTGGGTCCCCATCACGACGAGATCGATCGCCTCCTCCTCCACGTACTCGTTGATGGAGTCGGCCACGTCGAAGCTCAACTGAAGCGAGATCGTCGTCTTAAAATCGTAGTGGTCTTTCTCGGGGGCCAACGTTTCGAGCCGCTCCTGAGCCTCGGTGCGAATCTGATCGCGCAATTGCACAGCCCGCTCTTGGGCGTCCGTGACGCCGTACCAATCCGGATCCAGTTCATTGACCACGTGGAGAATGTGCAGATGGGTCCCAAACCGATCGGCCACCTCAAGGGCATGGTCGAGGGCATGATCGGCACAGGCCGAGAAGTCCGTGGGAATGAGAATATTGTCGAGAGTCATAACCGATAAAGAATCAGGCAGAGTGAGTCTACGAAGGAATGTGCGTGTTCGTCCAGAGGATCAGACCTAGGCATCTTCCGCATCGACAGAAGCTCCCGGCAGGAGCGACTTGCCAAACGATTTGACGACAAAGACCGGAACCGACACGCGACGGACGACGCGCTCCGTGACACTGCCGAGCAACAACCGTTCGAGGCCCGACCGTCCATGCGTGGCAATAACGATGAGATCAACGTCGTTTTCCTCCGTGTAATCGAGGATGGTCGAAGGAGCATAGCCGATGACCGAATCGACGGTAACGTGCTCGTAGCCAATTTCTTCCCGTGCCATGTCGGCGAGGCTTTCCTCCACCCGATCAATGACCTCTGGGCCGGGGACATCGGCCATTTCCATTCCGTACGCCGACGGATACATCACTTCCTCCACGGCGTGAAGCAGGGTAATTTGTGCTCCGTAAGTGAGAGCAAGCTCTTTGGCGTGCCCGACCGCCATCTTCGAGGCGTCCGAAAAATCCACGGGAGCCAGGATGTTGCGAACGTTCCAGGCCGGCCCCACCTCTTCTCCCGCCCGCACCGTGAGCACCGGACAAGGAGCAGTGCGGAGCACTTTTTCTGCCACGCTGCCAATGAGGAGGCGTCGCAACCCGCGTCGCCCATGCGTTCCCGTGACGACGAGGTCGACGTCCTGCGTCTCCGCGTACGAGACGATCGCCTCGGCCGGCGATTCGGCGTCGACCTGTTCCTGCACCAGGGGTAGCGCCTCCAGATCAAGGGGCTGCGCGGGTGCATCGGCGACGTCAAGCAGATTTGCAAGCGCCCCGTCAGAGTACGGAAACTGCTCGGTCATCTCCTCTCGCACGTTTTGCTCTCCCTCTCGCACATTGAGGATGTGGAGTACGGCGTCGTGCCACTCAGCAAGCGCCGCCGCGTGAGGGAAGGCACGGCCCGCCCCCGTCGACAAGTCCGTGGACCACAAAATGTGATCGATTGAAAGCATGAAAGTCGAGTGCTAGGCGAAAGGCCGTTGGCAACAAGAATAACGAGCACAAAAGGGAATGTGAACTCAACTCCTGAAATTCACGTCCCATAGTTCGTAACACGCGGTGTTCTCTCCGTAGAATTACCAACAGCGACGCGCCCGAACAGCCCCAAATCCCCTGGACGGACGCCGGGAGTTTCCCACCCTCGTCGTGGGTACACGTCCCACGTAAATGAAGAACTTTCGACGCACCTGCTTACTCAACAACTGTCGATTCGTCCGTCAGGCGCTGCATTCCCCGCCGAAGCTCGTAGGCCCCAAACGCAAGCATGGCAAGCGTGAGCGGCAGGAGGTGAAAGATGCCCCGATATGCAAGCAGCGCTCCCAACACGATCGGAGGCGGCACCTCGGGGGTTAGCAACAGGAGAAAGATGCTTTCGAATACCCCCAATCCGCCCGGCACGTGACTCACCAGTCCAGCCAGAAGGGCTGTAAGGTAGACGGCCACGAGGTGCGGGAGCGAAAGTCCGACCTCCGGCGGCAAGAGGACGAACACCACGGAGGCCGCCAACAGCAAATCCCCCATCGCCAGGGCTACCTGAATGGGCAGCATCCACAGGGGTGGGACCTTCAGCGTCCAGCCCCAAAGCGTTACGGGCTCGTCCCGCACCAACGCCAGGCCCGCGTACGCAGCCACAGGAACGAGACAAATTCCACCAAGAACGACGGGCGAGACTGGTAGATCGAAGACGGCGGCCAGTCCAAGAGGGGCAAAGGCAAACACGACTCCCCCCAGCGTAAAAAACCCCAGCCAAAAAGACACGCCGGCAAACAGAATGGCCTTTGCGATCTCCGTGGGGGTAAGGCCCCAGAGCGAGTACAGGCGATAGCGGACCGATCCGCCCGTCAGGATGGGATTCCCGACGGCCTGACTTACCGCGTATCCAATGAACGCCGAAAACGCAATGCGCCGATTGGACAGAGGAACCTCGACGTATCGGAGCGCAAGGGCATCATACCCCGCCAGTACGACGAACGTACACGCCGTCAGTCCCAGGGCCACGACCACGTACGAGAACGGAAGGTCGGTGAGGTACACCCACACCTCCGCGTACTCGAACCCCTTCAACTCGCGCGCAATGACCCAGAGCGACCCCGCAAAAACGAGGGCAACCAGCCAGGCCATGACCAATCGGCCGGTGGACCACCATCGAAGGCGATACCGAAGGAGCCGCATCCAGGCCTTCCAGGTCGTCCACGACCGCCACCGGGCCCCCGACGACGAACGGGGCACAGCCTCACGGCCGCCCTTCCCCCGACGACGCCCCTCCGGTGAAGACGATAACTCTGAGCCCATCATCACAAAAGCAAAATCGACTAAGTGCGCAGATCCTCTTTCCCAACGGAAACGCTCAGTCCCTCCAACGGACTTTCATCCCTGATTTCTCTGACGATCGCCGGCCACGTAACGGAATCTTTTCTTCTCCTCCCGTGATCGCGTCTCCATCGCCGGAGCGACCAAAAATTTCGTCCTCAATCAACGATATTCGGGCTTGTCAGGGCCGTCGTGCGCGGTCACGCCTCGACCTGCACCGGGCAGAACGACGTTACCAGCAGAAGCCCGCAGTGTGCCACAGTGGATATTCGTTCTCAGTCTCTCCATTCGATTACACCGAACCGGCCTTTCGTTGAGTCCGTGAAGAAGAAACTTTGGAGACGTTTGACCATAGTAATGAAGGATAAGATCCGGTTCCCCACGCTCACGACGACGGTCATTAACTCAACCGACCAACATGCGAGGAGTCAGCTTTAAGCCCCAAGACGCCGAAGACTTTTCCACCGGCGAGATTAAATCATACGGTGGCATTTATGCAGCCACCGCCGAGGACTTTGCCGGGGCCTTCGAAATGGAACCCGATGCTTTCATCGACGTGGTCCAGTCCTCCGACGTCGAACCGCTCACGGAAGTGGGAGACGACGAGGAGCCTGGCAAGTACAGCCTCTCGTTCGAGCGCGATGAGTTTGAGAAGCTGAAAGACATTCTACTCGAGAAGAAGGAAGAGGACGAAGCTTGATTTCCTTTTCTCTTTCTCTATCTACGCTCTCGGCGTTTCCGATTCCGCTCTCGCCCAACTCGAACCGTTTGGTTCGGGTTGGGCATTTTTTGCGCTGAGGCTCATTATGTCGCAGTCGCTTTGCCCCGCGAAGACCGGTCCTCCACCTGCGTGTACACGAGAAGAGCGGCCCCAACGGCCAGTCCCGCCCCCACGGTGAAGGGAACGACAAATCCGTACTGCACGAAAAATCCAGCGGTGAGCTGGCCGGCGGCGATGCCCAATCCAAACGACACAGTGAGCACAGAGAGCTGCGCGCCGGACTGTCCCTTTTCGGTGTAATCTCCGGCCAGGGCCAGCGCGGGCGCAAACACCATCGCTCCCGCTCCGCCCTGCAATACCCGCATTCCAATCATCTCCCAGGGAGCGCCCACGAGCCCCTGCCCCAGCGTCGTCGGCACCAGCCCCACCAGTCCCAGAATGATGAAGGGCCGCCGTCCCCAGTCGTCACTCGCTCGGCCCACGAACGGCTGCAACGCGGCCAGCGCCGCAATCAGCGCCACGAACTCAACCGAGAACAGAAACGGCCCCTGCCCCAATCGCGCATTCACTTCCGGCTCGATGGCCGAGAGCAACGCGAAGCAGGCCGCCATGACGAGCGTCGCGAGTCCCAGCGCAAAAATGGGATCGAGCCTGCCGCGCGCCTCGTCCCACACCTGCACTGCCAATCGCCGGGACGTTGGGGCCGTCTCCTCCGGATCTTGCACGAGCACCGCCACCATTCCGGCACTTAGGAGCGCCGCCCCCGCCGCCACGCCGAAGGTGACCTCAAACCCCGTCAGCTCGATGCCGCCCGGAACCCGGAACGGCCCCATTTCGAGCAGCGTGCTCGCCAGAAGCGGCCCCGCCCCGAAGCCCACGAGCCGAAACGAGTTGTAAACGCCCATGTGACGCCCTCGACTGGCCGCATCACTTCCCTCGTTTACGAGCGCGATGCTCGCGGTAATGGTGAACGCCGCCGCACTTCCCTGAATCACCCGGAGCACGAAGAGCTCCCAGTACTGCGTGGTCCAGGCAAACGCCAGATTGGAGACGCTAAAAACCAGAAGGCCACCGAGCACGAACACCTTCCGCCGCCCCAGCAGATCGGAGAGCCGTCCCGCCATTGGTTGAGCAATACTGCTGGCGATGCCGAAGAGGGCCAGCACGACACCGATGACGAGCGAGGTGGGAATGCCGAACAGACGCCCCGTCACCGTCTCGCTCGCCACGTAGAGCGGAAGCACGATGATGAGAAACGAATTGCCCATCGCGTCGGCCATGCGGGCAAAGGCCAGGGCCAACACCCGGCGATCGATGCCCAACCAGGACTCAGACGATGTGCTCGTTGGCATCAGCCGGTGAGAGGACGTTCAGCAGATTTGACGATACCCGGTCTTCGCACACCGACGATCATCTCCGAGGGTCCATCGGGACCCGGCGATGTGGACGCATGAGAGCCATGATCTCGTAAAATTCGCAGCGCAGCGGGATCGCCCCTCGTTCCTCCACCGTCTGATCTCCGGTTGGCGAATAGGTCGTCCGTGCGGTCGAATCCGAGGCGGTTTTGCGACGTACGAATCTTGCGCAACACGAATCCAACTTCCCCGTCCATGCCGCATCCCGCCCCCTGGATCGGATTCGACCGTCTCGTCGAGCTGCTCCGCGACTGCTCCGTAGCCGTGCTGAGCGGAGCGGGCGTCAGCACCGAGTCCGGCATCCCGGACTACCGCGGCCCCGACACCCGAGACAACGACCACACGCCGATTCGGTACCGCGAATTCCTGGACGAGGAAGAGACCCGACGCCACTACTGGGCCCGGAGCGCGGTGGGCTGGCCCACGTTCGACGCCGCGACGCCCAACGACGGGCACCGCGCCCTCGCCCAACTGGAGGCGGCCGGCGTCGTGAACGGCATCATCACACAGAACGTGGATCGCCTCCACCAGGACGCCGGAAGCGAGCGGGTGGTGGAACTGCACGGCGCCCTGGCCGAGGTCGTGTGCCTGGACTGCGGCGCCCTCTCCTCGCGCCGCAAGCTGCAAGCGCGCCTGCTTACTCTCAATCCCGGCTGGCCCCAGGAGGCCGACGAGCTGGCGCCGGACGGAGACGCCAAACTCCCCCGCTCGGCCACGCGCTCGTTTGCCGTTCCCGATTGCCGAACCTGCGGCGGCGTGCTGAAGCCGAAGGTCGTGTTTTTCGGCGAAAATACCGATCCGGCTCCGGTAAGCCGAGCCTGGGCGCTGCTGGCGGAAGCCGACGCGCTGCTCGTGACGGGCTCCTCCCTCACCGTCTACTCCGGCTTCCGGTTCGCACGAAAGGCCGCCCGGGCCGACCGGCCCGTCGGCATCGTCAACCTGGGCTCAACGCGAGCCGACCCGCTGGCGCGCGTCCGGGTCGACGGCAAAACCGGCGAGGTCCTCCCCCAGTTGGCAAACGCCGTCGGGGTCCCCGCTTCCCCCTCGACCGGATAAGTCCCTGCTTCCGACACATTTTCGCGTCGTCGTTTCCCGCTCGTATGTCTCCTTCTCCAAGCGTACTGATACATGAATGGGTTTCCAAATATGTTTTTTTCTGATAGCATAATACCGTTTGCGAATGTTTTTTGTGCATCTTTCCGCGGTTGCTGGCAGAATTCTCTTGCCAATTTTGCACCTCAAACGTCGATGTAGGGACGCATGCACCAGAGGCATGACCTCGTTTCACTCGGCCCGCGATGCGTCCCTACGCGGACGGGATAGGTCGGCATGCATAATGAATTCTCGCATTTGGTATAACACGGTTCTACTTACACGGAGAATAATGTTTACCTACCCGTGGATGGATCAGTAACGGCGGAACAGCGGGCCGTGGTGCAGCACGGCGACGGCCCCGCCGCGGTGCGAGCCGTGCCCGGCGCCGGCAAGACGACGGCAATGGCCCACCGCATCCGCCACCTCGTCGCCGAGCACGGAATTGCCCCGAATCGGATTCTGGCCGGCTCCTTCAACCGCGACACGGTGCAGGACCTGGCGGCGAAACTGGAGGCGCTGAACGTCCGGGGCGTCGACACGCGCACGCTCCACGCCCTCGGCCTCTCCCTTCTCGAATCCGCTGCTTCCCGCGAGGGGCTGCCGCCCGACGCTCCCGATCCCGGCGCGGCGGCCCGCATGCTCGCCCGCCGCGCCTGCGCGGGCCTCGCCGCCGAGCGCGACCTCGACGCGACGGAGCTCGGCATCTCGGCACAGGAGCTGGCCGACCAAGTAGCGGCCTGGAAGCAACAGCTCGCGTACCCCGACCTCGACGCTGCCAACCTGTCGGACGCTGCCCGCGAGCAGGCTCGCACGGCCACGCACGAAAACGACGACTTCGTCGCGCTCTACCGCCGGTTCGAGCGGCACCGGCGACAGAACGGCTGGCTCACCTACGCCGACATGCTGCGGGAGAGCTGGGTCGCCTTGATGCACGACGACGGGCTCCGCACCGAGGCGCAAACGGCCTACCGCTACGTGCTGGTCGACGAATTTCAGGACGTGAGCCGGGCGCAGTTTTTCCTCCTCGACCTCCTGACCGCCGCCCATCGCAACTACATGGTCGTCGGCGACGCCGACCAGAGCATCTACGGCTGGCGCGGGGCCGACCCGGCCTTTCTCACCGACTTCGACGAGCGCTACGGCGCGACGACGTACAAACTCACGGAGTCGTTTCGCCTCCCCGCCGCGCCCCTCGTCCTGGCCGACACGGTGATCCGGGAGAATGAAACGCGCCCCCCGAAGCACCTTCACCTCACGCAGGGCCTTTCCGGAACGGCCCGCCTCCTCACGGCGGACAGCCCGGCGGCGACGGCTGCGCGCATCGCCGACACGGTGGAGTCGCTTCGAAACGACGACTATGCGCTCGACGAGATCGCCGTTCTCGTCCGCACCTACGGCCAGACGCCGCCCCTCGAACGGGCCTTTCTCGACCGCGACCTCCCGTATCGCGTTCGCGGGAACCGGCCGTTCTACCGCCGCCGCGAGGTGCAGACGCTCCTCCGATACCTTTACTGGGCGGTCCTGGAGCGCCGCCTCCAGGCGCGGGGATGGTTTGAGACGCAAAAGACGGCGGAGCGGTACGCAAGCCGGTTCGCCCACATCCTGAAAATTCCCAATCGCTACGTCCAGCACGGCCGCATCGACCGGATCGTGCAGCAGGCCCGGCGCCGCCGGACCTCCGCCCTCGACGTGCTGGCCGCGCACCGGCCCAAGATGCACGAGCGCACGGCCGAGCGGGTAGATCGCTTTCTGGACGTGACCCAGGACCTGCTCGACCGCCTGGACGGCTCCCCGAGCGAGACGCTCGACTGGTTAATCGAGGTCGTCGACTACGAGGCGTCCCTCCGGGAGCGGAGTGCGTTTGCCGAGCGCGGCAACACCCGCGTTCGCACCGCCCGGGCGCTGGTCCGCTATGCTGAGGCGTACGACTCGGCTCCCGCCCTCCTGCGCGGCATTCAATCGCTTGCCGCCGAGCACGAGAACCGAGACGAATCGGCCCCGGCCCTCGATCTACGGTCCATCCATCGGGCCAAGGGCGCGGAGTGGCCCGTCGTCATTGTGCCCGGTTGCAGCGAGGGCGCCTTGCCGCTCGACGCCGACGGCGAACGGAACCTGGAGGAAGAACGACGCCTCTTCTACGTGGCGATTACTCGCCCCCGCGAGCGCCTCTACCTCGCGACGGACACGTCCGGCGACCCCTCGCGGTTTCTGGAGGAAGCCGAGGTCGACGCCCGCCTCAACACTGTTCGGCAGATCCGCGCGGCCCTGACGACCGCTCCCTCGTCTCTCTCGGACGCGGAGCTGGCCCAACTCTGCCGCGGCCTCGTTCAGTTGGGACTGGAGCGATACGTCCGGCGGTGGTGGGCCCCCTCAGAGGAGCGAGCGGATGCCCTCCGAAGTCGACTCGATGCCCTCCGCCCCGCCATCGACCGCGCCACGAAGCGTCGGAATGCCTACCGGCAGGCTCAGGCCGAGCACGAGGCGGAAAAGAGGGCCGCTCAAACGGCAGCCCGCGAGCGCATCGAGGCCCTGCGCGCGGATCTCGGCACCGCCTCGCTCGCGGCCGCCAACGAGCGGCCCGACACCTACTACCCGGACGACGCCCGCTTCACGTTCGCAGCGGAAGACGAAGGCTCCCAGATCAGTGTCGTCTGGAACGGCACGCGCACAGGCAGACTGGACCCGTTCGGCGCCCATCGGCTGGACGCACAAACCGTCCTGGCACTGCCGTGGGACGCAGTGGTGGGCCGGTTCGAAGACGTAGCACAGGGACGCAACGTCCTCCGCTTCACCGTCGACTGGGCCGCCACGGAGGCCGAACTGATCGGGCAAACCGTGAACGCGCTCTCCCCGCCCGACCCGCCGGACGACCACACTCGTCTCCTCACCGACGACGCGTTCGAGGATGGATACCGCCTCCTGCAAGACGCGCTCGCTCCGTCCTCAGAACCTGCAGAACACTAATGCCGAGCGCGAATCCCCACACTATCCGAGTCGGACTCATTCAATCTCTCCCCGGCCCTGCACGACCCGGTCCAAAAGCCCATACGTCGCCGCCTCGTCGGCCTCGAAGGCGCGCTGCGACGCGAGATCGGTGTCGATTTGCTCCTCGGACCGGCCCGTCGCCTCTGCCAGCAACGACACGACCCGTTCGCGGCGCTCGGCGGCGGCCCGCGCCTTCTCCTCCAGGTCCGTCGCCGGTCCCTCATCGAGCGTGTCTCTCGGCTCCTCAAAGCGGAACCGGGCGTGCGGCAGCGCGAAGCGGCGATCGGACGGCGCCCCGACGAACGCCAAAACGCCCGCCCCGGCGATGCGCCCACTGCCCAGCATCGTGACCGGCGCAGCGAGGGAACGGACCAGGTCGTACGTCGAGAGCCCCGCCGCCACGTCTCCGCCCGGGGCGTTGCTCACCATAATCCAGATCGGCTCTGCGGACTCGGCGTCGAGCACCGACAACTGCTCGGCAATTTGCCCGGCCACCTCCGGCGTCAGCGCCTCGTTGACGACGACGGTGCGGGCATCGAGCAGGCGGCCACTGAGTCGGGAGCGAAAAGTTGAGAAGGGCAGGTCGGAACCAGCGTGCTCCATAACGAATCGAAGCGAGGAGTACAAAATTGACAGACATG
>CAZSBW010000023.1:0-16848 GCA_964604815.1 uncultured Salinivenus sp.
GCCGTTACGACATCACCGTACGAGTCACTCGCGATTTTGCGCTGTTGAAACTGGGCCTGGACGGGGGAAGGCACGCTCAGGCCCAAAACCAAGAGCGCCGCAAAAAGCAGTGTCGTGGTGCCGGACCGAACCTCCGTGAAAACCGGCATCATTCCAGTGTGGGAAGCGAGCGCGGATTCAGCGGACGATAAAAACGCCAAATGCCGTCGGGGCATAGATCGGGGGGCTGTCATCGAAAGGAGAGTAAGGAACCTCTTTCTTTCGGGAGTTTCAACGAACGGAAGGTAATCACCAAGTGCACGGTCCTAATGCTCCTTCAATTGGTCTCCTTGGGACCAGAAGCTCTCCCAATACAGCGGAGCAGGCAAATATTTGAGGAAGTCACTTTGGACCCCCCGGTTCCGCTGAATTCGGAGAGATTCACTCCAAGAGCACTCGCACCAAAGGCATGACCTACGGCCCCTACGCAGCGCCTCGGCTCTGGCGATCCAGATCGCCTCGCTCGGAACGACTCTACCTCAAAGGGACTGATTGATTCTGCACTACACTTCTTCTCAACAGAAATAATTTTCTAGAATGGACTTCCGACACGGCATTTTCCCATCATCGATTCGCAGAGGTGCCTCAGAAAATGCTCCCTTTCCCATACCTCAGAGACCGACGTCGAATACGGTCGAAATCTCCTATTGACAATGGGATTCTAGGATCGTATCGTAAGACCAAAGCAGTTCATCTTATCTTTCGGCGCGCGTCTTGAGGGCGTGGGGCGACAGATGTTGGATGCTCTGCTGCCGTAGCACGTTTTTCTATCTGATACACATCGCAGCACCATGGCAGAGCGCAAAACGGGAACCGTTAAGTGGTTCAGCAACGAAAAGGGATACGGCTTCATCGTCCCCGAAGAGGGTGGTGAGGATCTTTTCGTCCACTACAGCGAAATTGACACCGAAGGCTTCAAGAGCCTCGACGAGGACGATCGGGTCGAGTTCACGGTGGGACATACCGACAAAGGACCGAACGCGCAGGATGTTGTCGTGATTGGCTAATCGACCGTCCGACCCGTCAACACACTCCCCGCCTCATTCCGCCAGGGATGAGGCTTTTTTTACCGCTCACTGGACGGTGCGCAGTTGTTTGATCGATGGAACTGCCCAAAGCGAAACGGCCAACGGCCCGGTCGTCGACGGCAGCGGTCGTCGGAAAGGGTCGCCCAGCGGACCGGGCCTGTCGCCCCGACTCGCGAACCGGCTCATTGCCGAACGTCTCCCAACAAAAAACGCAGCGCCGGGGATCGACCCCGACGCTGCGTAGAGAAGCCGTAACACCCCGGACCACCGAACCGGCTACGCCTCTTCGGTTTCTCCCGAGGCGGGCGTTGCTTCCTCCGGTGCGCCGTCGCCCCCCCGCGGCGTCGCCTCGTCGATGATCTCCGCCACGTCGAGCTCGTCGGTCTCGCCGGGCTCGCGGTCCACCTCGCGGGGATCTTTCCCCTCGCCGTCGAACTGCGGGATGTGCTCGGACGGAGGGGTCTTGCCCGCGTCGCGGCCCAGGGGACTGCCCTCGTGGACGTAAAACTCGTCGTCGGGGAGCGTGTCGTTGTGGACGCGCGCCGCCTCGGCCGCCTCGCGCATGCTCTCGTCGGCGTTCGTGCGCATCTTCTCGCAGTTGCGGTGGATCTTGAGCTCGAACCAGTCGAACAGGTACTCGAAGGCAGCGCGATCGCGCTCAAACTCCGGCCCGAACTCGCCGGTGCGGAGCTGATCGTCAATTTTCGAGAGGGAAGCCGTGAGGGCAAACAGGAAGATCGCGTTGTCCGCCACCCGAGCCTGCTGGGCCTGGTGCTTCACAATGTCCTCGCGCTCCCACTTGCTCACGAGCTTAAAGTAATGAGAATGCTTCTGCACGAGCTTGGCCAAACGGTCAGCCTGCTCCTGAACGGCCGGATGCACGTTCTTGATCTCCGGCGCGCTGGGCTTGAGACCGAGGAAGAGCTGGCCCGCCAACGGCAGGGCTTTGCTCATCACCGTGGGATTGGTGGCCGCCGTGACGATGCGGCTCAGGTTGTCCCCGATAGACTCATCGGTGTCCCACAGCAGCGCCTCCTGGACCGAGATCATCTGCTCGGCGAGCTGCCGGCCCCCGTAGGCAAAGATAAAGCCCTGCATGACCTCGTTTGAGCCCTCGACAATCGAGTGAATGCGGTTGTCGCGCCAGGCCCGTTCAACTTCGTGCTCGGTCATATACCCTTCGCCCCCCATGACCTGCATGACCTCGTCGATAACCTGCCAGCCGAACTCCGAGCAGAACACCTTCGTCATGGCAGTTTCCACCATGATGTCCTTGTCGCCCCGGTCGAGCATCCCCGTCATCATGTAGAGCATGGCGTCCATGGCATACGTCACGGCCGACATGCGCGCAATCTTTTGCTTCACCAGCTCAAACTCGGCGATGGGCCGATCGAACTGATACCGCGTCTGTGCCCACTTGATGCCCTGTTCTTTGGTCGCCTTTGCGGCGCCCGTGATCCCGGCACTGAGCGTGCAGCGGCCGTAGTTGAGGCAGGACAGGGCCACCTTCAGCCCAGCCCCCTCTTCGTGAAGCAGGTTCTCTTCCGGAATCCGGACATCGTTGAAGCGGAAGCGGGCCTGCCACGTGCCCCGAATGCCGGTCTTGGCGCGGTTGTCCTCGAAGACCTCTACGCCGTCCATGTCGGGCGTCACGATGAGGGCGTTGACGCCCTTCTGTTCCAGCTCTCCGGTCTCCGGATTGGGCACCATGTTCTTACACATTACGGTAAACAACCCGCTGAGCGCGCCCGACGTGGACCACTTCTTTTCGCCGTTCAGGATATAATCGCCGTCCTCCGTGCGCACGGAAAAAGATTCCTGATTCCCAGCGTCCGACCCTACGTTCGGCTCCGAGAGGCAGAACGCACTGAGCCTGTCGTTGGCCACCATCGGGAGGTACTCCTCCTTCTGCTCGTCGGTCCCAAACATCACGAGCGCCTTGCACCCGATGGACTGGTGGGCCGACACCATGACGGCCGTCGACGAGCAGTAGCGGCCAATCATCTCCAACACCCGGTTGTAGCTCGTCACACCGAGACCAAGGCCCCCGTACGCTTCGGGAATGATCATCCCCATCACGCCCATGTCGAAGAGTCGGTCGATCACCCACTCGGGGATGTACTGCTCCTGGTCGATCTCGACGCGCGGATGCTCGTTTTCCAGGTACTCCTCCAACTCCTCCAAAAGGGCGTCGCACTTTCGACGCTCCTCCTCCCCTTCTCGCGGATACGGAAA
Source organism: uncultured Salinivenus sp. (assembly GCA_964604815.1). Lineage (GTDB taxonomy): Bacteria > Bacteroidota > Rhodothermia > Rhodothermales > Salinibacteraceae > Salinibacter. The sequence continues at coordinate 3,303 of CAZSBW010000023.1, forward strand.
AACGGCATCCTCACGGAAGCGTCCCCAGAAGGCGTTTTTGATGAAGCCCATGTCCTCAGGCTCCGGGCCCATCATCGCCTCGATGTTTTCGATCATCTTTTGATCTTCCTTCGAGACGCCCTCGATGTTGCTCAGTCCTTGATCTGCCATAACAAACGTGGATTTTTGGTGCCAGCCTACGTTTCATACGCACGAGGTGCCCCCGTAGCAGGTCGGAACACAAATCGGTCCGGCTGGCGGGTCAGCCGACCGGACCGGTGCAGGTGCGCAGCCAGAACTGTCGGAGTGGAAGTGCTTCCAACAGCGGCATCGAATGGTAAGTGCAACGCGGTCGCCGGTTCCCCTCGTTGGGACACGAGAAAGGAAATCCCCTCGCTCTTCACTGGATGCGCCCGTCTCGTTTCTGATGTCTTTTTCGCCGGGCCTGCGTTCTCACGGTTGCGCCTGCACGTCCAGAGAGATAGATTGGGACCGCATTCCTTTTCGGTTGAGCTAAGGTTCTATGTCCAATTCGTTTACCGACCGCCTCCGCACCCTCTGCACCCAGAAGGAGAGCCGCGTCTGCGTGGGCCTCGACCCCGATCCCGGACGGCTCCCGATGACGCTCCGCGACGGGCGCCTCCGCACCGACGCCATCCGCGCGTTCTGTGCGACAATCGTGGAGGCCACCGCCCCCTACGCCGCCGCCTTCAAGCCCAACTTCGCGTTTTTCGAAGCCCTCGGCCCCGCCGGCCTCACGGTGCTCGACCAGGTCACGGCGGCGATCCCCGACGACTGCCTCCTCATTGCCGACGCCAAGCGGGGAGACATCGGCAACTCGGCCCGCTTCTACGCCCAGTCGATCTACGACAACATGGGCTTCGACGCCTGCACGGTGTCCCCGTACCTGGGCCGCGACAGCATTGCGCCGTTCCTGGACTACGGGGAAACGTGTACGTTCGTCCTCACCCGCACCTCCAACGACGGCGCAGCGGACCTGCAAGAGGCGTGCGCCTGCGATGGAACGCCCCTCTACCGGCACGTGGCGCAGCGGGTAGCCGCGTGGTCGGACGGGGCCGACGGCACGGCGGGGCTCGTGGTGGGCGCGACGGCGCCCGAGGCCCTCACGGAACTGCGGGCCGACTGCCCCTCCCTTCCCTTCCTCATTCCCGGCGTGGGGGCGCAGGGCGGCGCGCCCGCCGAGGTGATGGAGGCGGCCCACAGCGACGACGGGCCCGTCCTCGTCAATTCCAGCCGGAGCATTCTCTACGCCTCCGGGGCGGACGACTACGCGGACGCGGCGGCGGAGGCGGCCCGGTCCCTCCGCGACGCCCTGAACGCGCCACTCTCAGATCGGCAGTGAGGAAGTCACGGCACTCGCCCCGGTGATACGGCATCCGTTCGATAGTGTCGGGATGCTTGAGAAGACGGTCCCCCCGGATGTGCGACGCTTCCCCGAAACGGTCCACCTGCTTACCGGACAGCCCTGAATTACGTCCCGAAAAATCCCTCGGCAGGTCATCCCTAAATTCGGGATTTCCCGGGCGGTCCGGCTCGAACGGAGCGACACGCCGCAGCGGCTTGCGGCCCTCCACCTCCAACCCTTGACGATGGGCACGGCAGGGGCGGCGGGATGAGGGCTACCCGTCCAGCGTCGCCCGCTCCAGCACGCGCTCGACGGCCGCCTGCATGTCGTCGGACAGCACCGTGGCCCACGCCTCGGGCACCGGTGCCACAAACGTCTCGACGCGGGGCCGCTCGGGGTGCTCCACGCGGAGGTGAGCGTGGTGAAGGGCAATGGCCCCGTCCGGCAACGGGGCCGAGGCGCCGTAGCGCGTGTCGCCCACGACCGGATGGCCCCGGTCGGCCGCCTGGAGCCGAATCTGGTGGGGGCGGCCGGTGTGCAATTGGAGCCGGAGCAGCGTGCGCTCCCCCCCGCCGGAGAGGACCTGCCAATCGAGCTCGGCGGGCTTGCCCTCGGGGTGGTCGGGCGACACAAGCGTGGGCTGCCGGTCCAGCTTCGCCACGTAATCCGACCAGGCGCCGATGCCCCGAAGCGCGCCCTCCACTACCGCCAGGTACGTCTTCTCCGCCGTCCGCTCCCGGAACTGGGCGCTGAGGGCACGGGCGGCGGCCGACGTGCGAGCCAGCACCATCACCCCGGAGGTGGGCCGGTCGAGGCGGTGAACGAGCCCGAGAAAGGGATCGTGCGCTCCGCACTCGCGCAAATATTGCTTGCCCAGGGTGAGCACGTCCGCATCGCCCGTGTGGTCGGGCTGCGCGAGCCGGCCGGAGGGCTTGTCAATTACCAACAGTTGTTCATCCAAGTGCAGGATCTCCATCCCGAGAAAGAGATTGGTACAGGAACGAATGCCTGGAGACGGGTCCTACGATGGGCGCGACTACTGTACCGACGCCTCTGAACCGCATTCTCCATAATGCACCGCTCTCCTCACCTGTTCTCTTTTCTCCTGATTCCCATGAAACGACTGCTTGCCTTTTTGTCTCTGGCCGTGCTCATCGCCGCGCCGATTTCCCAGGTGTACGCCCAGGCCGAGGGCATCGGCGTAGGCGCCTCGCTCGGGGTCACCAACGGCGCGCCCGACTTTGATCGAAATCCCATCGGCCTCAACCTGAAAACCTGGGTGTCGGATCGACACGCAATCAGTGGCATGACCTCGTTCTTTATCTCGGGCACGAACCCCGATTCCCCGTCCTACTGGCTGCTGCAGGGCGACTACCTCTTCCACAACTTCAATCGGCTGGACGTGGGCGAGGGGCTCGTGGCCCTCTACGTCGGAAGCGGCGGGCAATACCTTGTCTTCGAAGACCGGGAAAACCAATTCTCCTTACGGGCCCCCCTGGGCGTGAACTACCTCCTGGGCTCCGCGCCCATCGACGTGTTCGCAGAAGTGGCCCCCACGCTCCGCGTCACCGATCCCTCCGCTCTTCGCTTCGACGGCGCCCTTGGCTTCCGCTTCTTCTTTAACGCGGCCTCAAGCGCCTCCGGGGCAGACGAGGACGACGCTTCCGACTGACCAAAGACAGGCACCAGACGAACGCTGGAGGCACGGCGGGGCCGTCGACGGGGGCGAGTATTGAGGATTTCCCATCTCATACCAAATGCGAGCATTCATTGTGCATTCTGGCCTATCCCGTCCGCGTAGGAACGCATCGCCATGCGTCCCTACATCGACGTTTGAGGTACAAGATTGGCAAGAAAACCCTGCTCACAGCCGCGGGAAAGGTGCACAACAAACATTCGCAAACGGTATCAGATGGTCGGCAGAGATCCGACGTCGACCAGCTGCACTAATCGGATTAGGAATCCCCGCGCACCCGGCGGTGGGCCTGGATGAAGCTCGCCCAGCGCGCCGCCTCGTCCACGATGAGAGACACCCGTTCCCCGTCCGTCAGATCGAGGAGAAGCCGTCCGTTCGCGTGGTCGATTTCTTCGACCTGGTCGAGGGGGATGTGCCGCCGGTGCCGGCCGGTGATCGACCAGCCGGTGAGCTCCAGCCGATCCGGGTACATCTGCATCCACGTCCACAGCAACCACCGGTCCTCCAGGGCAAAGGACGAGGTGCGAAGGGGAACGTCCGGCAGGGCTAAAAGCACGGGAGTCGTCGAAGCATCTTGGCTGCCAGCAATCTTCCATACGGCCTCTCCCAATTCAGGCGCGTGACTACGAGCAGGTTCGGCGCTGCTGATGGATGAGGAGCCCGCTGCGGCCCGAGGCGCTACGGCCGGTTTGGCTCCGCGAAGGGCGTCTTCGCGACCTCGTTCGAGGCACTACTCTCCAGATCATTCGGATTGACCGACGTAACCCGGTAGTAGTACTTCGTCCCGTTTTGGGCGCTCTGGTCGGTGTAGTTGGCCTGGGAGACACCAGTTGCGAGCGGGTTACCCTGCCCCCCCCCCGTCGAAGAGGTGTCCCTGTACACGTTATAACTAGCCGCACCGGAGGCCGCCCCCCACGTAAGCTCCACCTCCGAATCTCGTGAAGTGCCCGCCAGGCCACTCGGGCTCGCAAACGGCGTGGCTTCCGCCTCGGCCGAACCGTCGCTCTCGGCGGTATTCCCATTGGAACTCACCACGGCCGTCACCCGGTAGTAGTAGGTTGTCCCGTTCTGGACGGTTTGGTCAGTGTAACTCGCCTGGGAGACGCCCGTCTCCAGCGCGTTCCCGGACGCGCCGTTGGTCGGAGAGGTAGCCCGGTAGACATTGTAGGAGTCTGCATCTTGGACTGCACTCCACTCTAGATCGACCGATGCGTCGGTCGCGGTGGTCGTCAGACCCGACGGCCCGGCCGGAGCGGACAAGCCGCCCCCGTCTCCCCCGAGTACGCCGCACCCAGCGGCAAATATCAACAGGACTACGGCCAGAAGGCCCATGAGGAGGGCGTCGAGCCCCCACTTCGAAGGGATCGTTCGGCTTGTAAGCTGCATGAGTCTATCGGTTGAGTCGAAAAAAGCTGAGATTGATAACAATCTGAGCCGAGGCCCACCCTCAAGAACTTCTCCTAACCTGGGTAAGCCCCTTCTCAGGAGATGAAATTCGGTCCGCGCAGATACTTCAGATTATCGCACGACCGTGATCTTCTGGGTCAGGGTCCGATCCTCTGTCTTCAAGCGGCCGAAGTACACGCCGCTGGCAAGGCCGTCGGTCTCGAGGTGCACGGTGTGCCGGCCCGCCTGCCTGCGACCCTGCTCCAGAGTTGCCACCTGCCGGCCGAGCACGTCGTAGACCCGAAGCGTCACCTCCGAAGCCTCCGGCAGTCCGTATTCAAGGGTTCCCTGCTGCCGGACCGGGTTCGGGAAGGCGGTGAGGGTGACCTCCTTCGGCAGCACCTCGCTGGCCTGATCCTTGACGTAATCCTCGCTTCCGGCCGTGAGCTTTAACACAGCGGTCTCCCCATCCGGTTCGATCACGACGGTCTCCTCCTGCCGCAAGTCGTAGGTCTCTCCGGTTTTGGGGTGGAGAAGGGCGACCGCGTCGGTATCGATTGCATCGAGGTCCTCGGCGACAAGCCGGACTGGGCCCTTCACCTCGCTCTTGAGCCGGAGGCGGAAGGTCTGCCCCCTACCGTCAACGACCCGTTGGCTGGTCATCAGAAGCTGCTCCCGTTGGAGCGTCTCCTCGACCCCATTAGCACCTCCCGATTTGCTGGAAGGGGACGTAATTCGAAGGCTCACTGAGGAGAAGCGACTCGGCGGGGCAATGACCGCCGTCTTGGCGTCCTCTTTCTCGACAATTCCCATCCGCACCGTGGAGGTGGGACCGTCTGTGTCAGCCGGCATGGCCGAAAGGGCGAGAAGCGAGGTTGTTGGATCTCTCGTTTTCGCAATATCTCTCGTTTCCAGAGCGCCTGGATACGGGATTTCTAGTGAACTCTGTCCCGTATCATTGAAGAAATAGTAGGCCTGTCCCTCTCTGGCTGAAGCAAATGTGTCTGTCGAGTCGAAGCTTCCGCCGAACTCCCAAAGCGGCTGGAGATCGGCATCATTGATGCGATCAACTGAACCCCACGGCACTGATTTCCCAAACGGATTGGAGATGATTGTCCAGCCATCGTTAAGTGGAATGGTTGCAGACGTATCCCCATCAAGCGAAACGGTCGAGAGATTATCCTCGGCAGACCATTCTTGAAGACTGGTTAACCAGAAGCCGCGGCCAGCTTGGAAGTCGAACGTTCCCGTGTCGTCGAACCGGATCAGAAAGTCACTGCTTGTCCCATTATCCCAGTAAGCTTGCCATTCCGTGCCAGGTTCACCGTTAAGCGTACCCGAAAGTGGCAGACTGGATTGGCCCGGCAGAGCCACTAATCGATAGTCTCCGAAACCACTGGCGTCGCCGAACGAACGGGAAATAGAGAACTGAACGGTCTCAGGTTGAATTGTGAGGTACACCCAAGCACTATCCCTTTGGGGAGCTCCCGGATTTCGGTCGCTGGCAGCGTATTCAAATGAGTCCGCAACGACGTGTGTATCTGCTGAATCTGGTTGCAGGACGTATTCAAACGTCCCATCCGCATTCAGGGTAAGATCGCCATTCGAGACATCCGTAACCAGTTGTGCCCCGAGCGAATCCCCATCCGGACGTTCATCATTGGCAAGTACGCCGTTTGACGGCTGGGAAACCCCCAAGGTCGAATCCTTGATGGTTGAGTAACGGTCCTGATTGGCAACAGGAGGACCGTAATTTAGCGCCACACTCAACTTACGGATGTTCAGGTTTGTGATCGTGGTCGAATCATCCCCTGCCATTCGCTCACTGACTTCATTACCATTATTCACGACATCTGTCAGTTGAGCCGTCACACTCTGCGGTAAATTCCAGGAGATCGTGGTTTCTGTAGCTCCTTGACTTGGCTGGTACTCAATTTCGTATTCTTTAAACCCAGTGTAACTCGTGGTTCCATTACGGAGGTCTCGAATGAGCCCTTCACCGAAGGTACCCGGCACGTCGTCATCCACGAGACGCGCGTCGAAGATGCCGGACGGCGGCATGGGCGGTTGCTCTTGCTCCCCAAGCTGCGGATCGATCCCGCTAGTCGCGTCGGGATCGAGTCCTAAGATCAGCTCCTGCGAACTGGTGTCCGAGGTCACCGTGATCGGAAATGATGCAGCCGGTGCCGATCGAGGCTCAACGTCGATGTTGACCGTCGCCTGGTCAGTTCCTCCTCGCCCATCGTCAGCAACGTATGTGAAACTATCCTCTCCGTTAAATCCTGCTGCCGGAGCGTAGGAAAACGAACCGTCCTCCTGGAATGAGAGCGTTCCATTCGAGGGATCTGACGCGATAGAAGCAGTCAGTTGATCTCCATTTTGATCCGCATCATTAGCCAAGACACCGTTAGAGGAGCCGACCTCCAACTTGCGACCTTCCGTAGTCTGGAAGCTGTCCGCGGAGGCTTCTGGAGCAACGTTCGGCTCATCATAGTCCATCCTCACCATTATCTTCCTCACATCTAGGTTGGTGAGGGTATAAGAGTCATCGCCATTCATCGACACGTCAACCAGCTCACCATCCGTCACGACATCGGTGAGCTGTCCCGTTACGCCTACTGGCAAATCCCAGTCAATGACAAATTCCGTCGCTTGGTCGTCGGGTTGAACCCTGAGTTCGTGCATTTTCGTACCGATGAAGCTCGCCGACCCCTCGCGGATGTCCACGAGCACACCCTCCCCCAGCCCCGAGGACGGAATGTCATTGTCAATGAGCCGGGCGTCGAACACGCCCGTTGGGGGAAGCGGCGGTTGCTCGGTCTCTCCAAATGACGAATCAATCCCAGCAGTTGCGCTGGAATCAACCCCAAGCGAAAGTTCCTGGGAGATACCCGAGTCGGTGCTCACTGTGATGGGGAAAGAAACTTCGGGGCTTCCTTGTGCCCACGCCCCATTCGCACCTAGTATTCCAACGAGTAGAAGAATGGCAACTGCAAATACGCCTACGCTCGCAATCGGACGAACGACTTTTCGATTAGCAACCGTGATGAGTGCAGAAGATGCTTTGACCTGGCGTTTCATAGCGTGCACCGATTTAGAGCCGAATAGAAAACTGCGAGATGTGAGGGGATTTCAATGCCCTACTTGAGTCTCCCAAAACGGACGAATGGGAAAGGAACGAAGACCTACTCCTTCCCAATCCTCCAATCGATCAGGTGTGGGCCCTGTCCCCACTGGAGCCAGCGAGGCCCCAGTAGGAACAGGGCTACACCCAGGAGAGTGAGAGGGCTCTACTCTCAAGCGGTCCACACTACCGGGTGACCGTGAGGCTCCGTGTCTTCACGAAGCTTCCAGCACTCATCCGGTAGAAGTACTTACCGCTCGAAAGATGATCGACCTTAAGATTGACGCTGTGAGTACCCGCACTTTTCCGTTCGTTCACCAGCGTACCTACATTCCGACCCAGTATATCGTAAAGCTCGATCTGCACCTCAGCCGCTTCCGGAAGACCGTACTGGATCGTTGCTTGTTCATATACCGGGTTTGGATACCCCTCTCGGAGGAAGTATTCGACCGACTTTGTCTGGCTTAGTGCGACCGCCAGTCCGCTGGTCTTCTGAACCGTCACGGAGGGAGACTCACTCGTGAGCGTGGTCACCACGTCATTACCCTGCTTGATCTTCACAGCGTCCCCGCTGCTGCCTTCAAGCCGCAACTCTACAGGAGCCTCAATGCCCTCCAGCTCAAGGGCCTTGAACTGGGCGTCCTCCGTGCCACTGAAGGAGGCGGCCTTCCGATCACCTTCAAAGCGCACGTCGGTAATGCCCGAGGGCGGCTTCGGTGGCAGCTCGTACCGAGAAAGAGCCTCTTCCGAGAGATTGGAGGCAAGGTAGAGCGATGCCCGGCTTCCCGAGGCCCCACTCACCACGAGGCGTGTATCGGGGGTCTCGCTCTTCGCCACGGGCTGGCCCTTGCTCTTGCCGGCGTAGAAGTTCAGGGAACCCGACTGCGTGGTCTTCACCCAGTAGGCCTGCAACGGCGCAAGCATTCCAGCTGCGGAGTACCCCGTGTTCTGATCGAAGCCGTAGAAGTCGGACGTAATCTGCCCATTCGAGGCCACGACCGTCGAGACATCGATCGAATCGGTAAAGGGTCCGACGATATTCCATCCCGCGTCGACGTTCACGTCGAGTGCGGACGAAACGCCAGTGATTTCAACCGTTCCGGCAGAGCAGTTGAACCAGTATCCATTACCGGTGTTTAGCGAGTCTTCGACCTCAACCGGCGTGTATCCCTGCTGCGGATCAAACCCGAAGGCACTCCGGCAGGGATCCATCACCGCTCCGAATGATGAGTTAGGCGGCTCGACAGGGAGGGACTTGAAGTTCCACCCGTCATTGAGCGTCATCTCGAAGGCCGTCAACTGACCCACCTGAATTTCCACAGCTTCGACGCTGGTGTTCGAGATCGTAGCACTTCCTGTCTCCTTCATGTTCGCATACACAACGTTTCCGCCAGTTGCGGCGTCCACGAGGCGGACCGTCTCGCCCGGCAGCGAATCGACCACGGCAGACTGATCCCAATTCAGCGTGAATGGGTAGTCATCCGACTGAAGGCTGACACGCCAGATGGCGGCGGCCGCAAAGCGGCTCTTGGATAGTGGATCAGGCGTTGCCCGGTCATCAGGGCGAATGTCTACGAGGCTCCCTTCACCGAGATCAACCCCCGAAATGTCGGTGCCGACAAGGCGGGTGTCGGTCTGCGGTGCGGGGGGAACGGGCGGCAACTCGCTCTCGCCACAGTCCGAATCGAGACCCGCAGTTGCACCCGGGCTCTGCCCCAGCGTGAGGGTGTCCGCCACAGCATTCGAGTCCCGGGTCTCGACTTCGAGCGCCCACGTTAGCGGACATGCACTGGAGGTCACCCCGAGCGGACGGTCGGCACTTCCCACCGTGGAAGACACTCCAAAGTTATCCGTTGCACTGATGTAGTAGGAGATTCCAGTCTGGGTAACATCCGATCCCGGAATCGTGGCCTCGTAGGTGTCCCCGCTAGTATTCGACATCGAGAGACTCGTGTAGGTGAGGTCTCCCGTCTGCCGATAGAAGAGGGTTACCGACGCGAGGCTGTTTGTATTATCAGTGGCAGTAGCCGTAATCGGAATGGGGGACCCCGGGGTAAGGTTTGTCACCGGCGTGTGCTGAATGCTCGGGGGCTCATTCGGCAGAACGGCAATCTGATAGGGATCACTTCTAGCATCAGTTGATGGGCGCGATACCGTTGACTCCCCATCGGTCGCCCTGATGTAGTAGTCAACCCCAGGACTGTCTACTGCTGCACTGGGAATGGTCGCCTGATAAATACTGTCATTCACGGCCGACATGGACGTCGTCGTAAACACCGAGTCAGGCGTGAGTTTGTAGAACAGGGTCGCACTTTGGACGAGGGGGGATACATCGTCCGTAATTTTCGCTTCAATCGTGAACTCAGTACCCTGCGCCCAAGCCTGATCCGAGAAAGACCTAGTTGAGTCGGTTCGAGTAATTTCTGGAGCAGCCCCTACGATATAGGACGTAGTATCCCGAGCAACATTTCCGTCGAAATCCACTTCGACGCGAACCGTTCGCTCCGTGCCGTCGCGCTGAGTATTCGACGCTCTGTATTTAAGAACATAGCTGTTGGACACCGTCCCGCTAATCTCGTCGAGGATGGGACTAAACGGACTGAAGACATCGAAAAGACGTCCGCCGGTAGCCTCCGCGATATCCCCGTAGTCGTCACGCGCAGCCGCGTCCGAACTGTCAATCAGAGAGTAATTTGTGACCCCTTGATCGATCAAGAACTGCTCAGTTTCCGATTCAGTGCGCTGCCCCACATTGTCATCGCTACCGGTAATGTTTTCATCGGTGATGAGAATGAAGACGCGCTGAGCGCCCGGTCGGAAGTTGAATCCAGCAGCAGATTCATAAAGAGCATCCCAGCCGGGCTCAAAACCACCGTCGATTGTGTTCCGAGGCCACAAGTTGTTTCTAAAGTAGTCAGCCCTATCTGTCAGCGACCCATTATCCTCAAGAATCGGATCCCCCCCGTTCGCATCTGCTCCAAATCGAGTGAGACCTAAATTAAAGTCCACTCCGCCTGCCTCCAGGCTGTCTACGAAGTTGAATACATTATTTCGCACGTCATTTTGCTCCTCCTGCATGCTCCCGCTGTTATCCATGAGGAACACGATGTCAACCTGGCGGACTCCACCAGACTGCTGCGGAGGTGTGACCTCGAAGTTATCTGTCTGCAGAACTCCATCCTCGTACACCTCAAAGTTAGAGGCCGTCAACGAGGGAATCCCTGTTCCAAACGTGTCAACGACCACGTTCGAGAACACAGTGGGGAAGTTCTGGGGATTGATGCTCCGAAACTCGGTGGTGAGCGGATCCGGACGATTAACGTCGATCTGGAGATCGTCTACGTACCATCCCGAATTAACGACACTCGCGTCAGAGCTAAAGCGAAAGGCGATCTGAATGTCCTGGCCAGCAAATTGCGTCAGGTCGACCTGGATATCGCGCCAGCTCGTTTGGCTTCCTGCGCGGTTTCCCAGTTGGGTCCAAGTGCTACCACTATCCGCAGAAACCTCAATTATCCCATCGTCACAACAACTTTCAATCTCAAACCACTCTCGGACGTGTAGGAGCACACGTTCCGAAGACGAAACCGCGGGAAGCGTAATGAAGGGACTGATCAATCGATCGTCGGCGTTGTTCGGGTGATCGCCCGAAAGGTTAGTGGCACCAGCCCCCGTGGATTGATATCCACTGTTGGGTCCACTGGTCGGCTCCCCAATGGCCCAGGTTCCTTCCCTGGTCCAATCGGAGGAGTCTGTCTCGAATCCGTACTCATACACAATATTGGCGGCAGACTTCGCCAATCCCGGATCAGCCCGATTGGTTTCGTAGCTGATCTCCGGAGCTTCCAAGAGTTTGCCCTTCGAAGCTTGGTCGTCTTCGTCATCAACTTGCTGTGCGCGTACTTCTCCTGCCCCGAATAGAAGAAGGCCCATGGAAATGAAAAGGAGAAGTCGCCTCGTAGTCGTCTTAGCCGTGTCCATGGCGTGAAGGAGTTTGATGTGAAGTTAGCGTAGCGTGGACTTCCTGAAAAGGACTGGTCGAGAGACCCGAAATATCACAGGCCGTTTCCGCCGCGAGCATCGCACTCATGACCCACTGCGACATCAGTGTTCAAAGGAGTACTGTCAAGGCATGGTCCGTTAATCGCCAGCGCTGTTCCCGGCGAACTGCTCTCCACGGTAAACGACGAGATGGAATAGTCGGCCAACAGCCCACCCGCACCACCAGAAGCTTCCCCATCACAGTTGTACAAGCAAGAGACCCAAACGGCCTTGCAAGAAGGAGAAGAAATCTGGGAGTGGGAAAGTCCAAAATGGCCGAAACCAAATCTCACGGCGATCTTGAGATCGCTGAAGTCAAAACAAAGAGTGGTCCTGCGTTGCGGCCCGGAATACCCGGAACCACGTGCTTATTAAAAAAAGCCGTTCTCGGAATGTCCAATCAAATCTTGTAGTGAGTACGACATTTCTATTGTCGAGCACGACATTTCGGGGGTTTATTTGTTTTTTACTTGATTTTAGTGTCGTTCCTGAGACATAATGCAACGCGCATGTAACATGCCACGCTTTCTGTCTCCCCGTACGTGCCGAGTCCGTCAAGATGCAGGACCGAGCACCAGCCGCCGGCTGAAAGACCAGCAAGAAGCGGAACGGCAACCGAAAGTCGACCGCTGTTCCCACTTCCCCGACAGTGTCTGTGCCTTCCGTAAACTGGATCTTCGCCTACTCAATACGTTGAACCCGACTGCGGGCTGCAGCCGCATCCGCCCCTCTTCTTTCAGGCTCCGTGTCAGCCACTGGCTTATCGACAGGGCCACTCCCCACTCCATCACCGTAAGGCCGACACTCAATCTCCTGCACCAATACCCTCCAAAGCTCGTCTGCGACCCAAAAGGGAATGAGTGGACCGCAGACAGTGGTACTGTATGTTTGAATGGTTTCTTCAATTTAAAGATATGACCGAAAATGTCAAGAAAATGACCGCTGCGATATTGGATTTGTCCGCTGCGCTATGATGCCTTCAGCTGCGCTGCGGGCAGAGTGGGGTTTCTGGTCGAAGCTCTTGAGTCCGCTCTGCATTCCAAAACCGACATCGACCCGGCCCTCGCGCGCATATGCGATTCGATGACGAGGAGAACCACACGGAGAGAGCCCCCTTTTCTCGACCAGTGCACGTCGAAAACCTTTCAGATTCGAGACCTGGAATAGCGTCTCGGAAGACCGGCCCCTGCAACGACCGTGGACGAGGGCACGAAGCGTTGGAGCGAAGCGGCCGCTGGAAGCACCGGCAACCTGCCACCTTGGTCCCCCACCCGCCCTCAGTCTACGTTCGTCGACGCGAGTTCATAGGTGATGTCTCCCTCCATCAGGAGCGGTCCGACGCCCGGCTTAACCGTCACCGCCAGATTTCCACTATCAGCGTTCCGGATTTCATACTCCAGGCAATTGTCGTAATCGCCCGCCTCAACAGAAATGGACGTCTCGGAGACAGACACGTCGTAGGCTGTTCCATCTCCGTCCGTGTGCTGATAAGTGTCGCCCGCTTCGGCCGGATATTTCAGGCGGATCACGTCCGTTTCTTCCTCAACGTCCTCCCCGGTCAGAGCCTCAAGAAGCAGCCCGTCAGAAAAGAAAACAGATGGTCCGTGTCCGGGTCTCCACACTGTCATTGAGACAAGAGCGATGACCTTCGAGACGCGGCAACAGCGCACCCAAGTCCCTCCCGGGCGACAGTGCCGTCGCCGCGGGGCTTCAGTCCTTAGAAGAGCAAGAGGAGCACAGAATGTCCAGTCAAATCCCGTCGTGAGCCCGACAATTTCCGTTGTCAGCACGACGTTTCCCAACGGACACAAAAAATGTCGGTCTCGCGATACCAATTTTGAGACATTTCTGTCGTCTTTGAGACACCCGTGGTCGCGACCCTCGCACCGCGCTACGAGGCGTGCTCCGCCCGGTAGGCCGAGGGCGTGCAGCCCACCTCCTTCCGAAAGGCCTG
>CAZSBW010000024.1:0-16665 GCA_964604815.1 uncultured Salinivenus sp.
GAAGCCGAGGAGGCGCAGCGCGCGGTCGACCGAGGTGTGCGTCTGGTCGGAGCAGTAGGCCACCGCGCCGGTCACGTCGTCGCCGAGCTGGGCGTGCCGGGCGGCGGCCAGGGCCGTCACGTTGGCCATCGACCCGCCGCTCGTGAAGAGGCCGCGGGCCGTCTCCGGCAGGCCGCACAGGGCCCGCAGCCAATCGATCGTTACGAGCTCCACCTGCGCCGCCGCGGCTCCCGAGATCCAGGTGCCCGAAAAGACGTTGAACCCCGCCGCCAGCGCATCGGCCAGCACGCCGATGAAGTTGTTCGGGCCCGGCACGAAGCCGAAGAAGCGAGGGTGGTCCACCCGCATCGTGTTCGGCATCACGTCCTCCTCCACCTGGTCGAGCACGGCGTGCGGGTCCTGACCATCCTCCGGCAATTCCTCGCGGAGCCGGTCTTCCAGCTCGTCCCGGTCCGGCGAATGCCCGGTTCCCTCCGCTCCTTCGCCTGCAAAGTGATCGACCAGTAGATCCACGACCCGATAGCCCAGCGTCCGCATCTCGTCGCGCGACAACCGGAGAACATTTCGATCCATCAATACCAGACGTGTCGTTGAAAGGCAGTGGAAGTAGTCCTGGAAGCGCCTCCCGATTGAACGGACGTCTCGGAACGAGCACTCCAGGCGCTGAGGACGAGCGATCCGGATTGATACCACACCTCAACAGACGCAAAAAGATCCGGTCGGCTTCCGCCGGCACCAGTTGCCCGTCGGATGTCACGTACAGCCGGGCCGGAGGTTGAAGCGGTTTTTGCCGGTCCAAAAGGCGGCGAGGAGGAATCGAACTTGCAAAGTCCATCGTGGTTAAATTTATTGTGAATGTATTTTTCCCCACCAGTTTCTCTCGGGAACGTGTCCGCCGTCGTGCGCTCTCTGTATCTCTTTTTGCCCCGCTTCACGGGGATTCTGGGTCTCGTTTTTCTTTTAGCGGGAATGTCCCCCCCCGTAGCGTGGGCCCAATCGGCGTCGCCGCCCTATCGGCAGTACACGGCGAACAATAGCCTCCCCACCAACCTGACGAAGGCCGTCTTGCAGGATGCGTCCGGACGCCTCTGGATTGGGACTGATAACGGGATCGTCCGCTTCGACGGCAGCGAATTTGAAACCTACGACGGAGTGCTCCGGAGTCCGCTCGTGAAGGACGTGTATGCCCTTTCGGAGGGGCGTCTTCTCGTGATTACGGATCGGGGCATTCACGAGCTCGTCCAGCGGCGCGACAGCGTCTCGTTTTCCCTGCTGGCAGCGGGACAGGAGTCCCGAACGGATTCGACGGTCACGTACCCGAAGTCAGCGTATCAGGACCGAGAGGGACGCCTTTGGATTGCCGAGTCGAATGCGATTGCCCGGTACGACGAGGGGAAGATCACCCGATATGATCTCAAGCCCGATCTTTCGTACTGGTCGGAACGGTTTACGCGTTCGTTTCGGTTTGTGGAGCCGTCGGAGGGTCCGCTCGTAGCCACCGCGCAACGCGGCTACGTCTACGCGTACGACTCGGCCGAAGATCGCTTTCGTCGACTTACGCTTCCCACCCGGCCGGAGGATTTTCGGATCAATGCGCTAATTCGCAATCCCAGGGGGAACGGCCTCCTGCTGGGTACCAGTCACGGCCTGTATGCTCTGGAGGTAGATGCTCCCTTTCGCGTCCGTCGGTGGGAGCGGCTCAACACCTTGAAGGACATCTCGTCTCTGTGCCCGGGCCCCGAAGGGGAGCTTTTGATGGGAACGTGGGAAAATGGCCTGCATCGGACGTTTGCGCTCGACGAAGATCCGAAGAGCTACGGTCGTCTCCCGTTTCGCGTCATCCAGGACATCACCGTCACGGAAGACAGTGCCATCATGCTGGCGACCGACACGGGGCTGGGGGTTCTTCCCCAGTCGTTTTTCCGAACGGTGCATCCGCCTGCAAAAGAGGGAAATCGCTTCATCCGCGACGTGGCCTACGGGCCGGACGGCACGATGTGGGCCTCGCGCAATGAGGGCATCTTCTCAGTCGACCTGTCTGCACAGCCGTTCGAACCGACTCCCTATCCCCTGGACCCAGACAAGCAGATCTGGAGCGTCGCTCTCGATGAGGAAGGACTGTGGATCGGGTTTCAGAACGGCCGTCTGGAGCACGTGCAGAACGGCCGGCGGCGGCGCGTCTCCCTGCCCCTGCCCAACCCGAACCTCCGTCTCCTTCGCAGTCTCGTCTCTGACGGGGAGGGCGGCGTGTGGGTTCTTCAGGACGGCGTTGCGGGCGTGATGCACGTCAGTTCTGCGTTCGAGGGCACCGCCTATGGAGAGGATCGAGACGATCTGGGGCGATTGTTCGTTCTGTACCGGACCCCCGACGGCACGTTGTACGCGGGCGGCGAGGGCAGCGACAGCTATCTCTACCGCTACGACCCGGAGCGCGACCGCTTTGTGGACGTGAGTCCTGCCCTGCCCGCTTCGGTCGCTTCCCCGCTCCGCATCCAGGACGTAGCTGAAGGACCCGAGGGCGCGCTCTGGCTGGCGTCCAACCACGGCCTGTTGCAGTACCAGGATGGACGCCTCACTGCTGAGGAGGCCCTCAGTCTGTTTGACGTGGAAAGCATTTCGTCCGTGGTGGTTACCAAGGAAGGGCTCGTGTGGTTTGGGACGAACCGGGGGCTTTTCGCCTACGACCCGCAGACCGAGTCGCTGCGGCGCTTCAATCGACAAACCGGCCTGCCCAGCCCGACGATCTCGCCTCGGTCCCTACGCCTGGATGAGGAAGGGCGCCTCTGGGTCGGCACCGCTCAAGGCCTGGCGTGCCTGCGAGAATTTCCGCTGTCGTACGTGCGCACCCCGAAGCCCGTCGTCACGAGAATCTGGGCAGACGACCGCATCTTTCGAACCCCTCCGGACTCGGTCCTGCGACTTGCCAACAACTCGACCCTTGAGATTGGATATGCCGCGCCGGTCTTCGTGCAAGACGGCACAGTCTACCGACACCGAGTTCAAGGGGAGGGGGCCTCGTGGTCGCCCCTGAACTTTGGATCGCCCCTCGTGCTCCCAGAACTATCCAGTGGCACCTACACACTGGAGTTGAAGGCTCAGCAGCCAGGGTTCGGGTGGAGCCGGCCGACTCGGGTGGACTTCCGGGTGCAGCCGCCCTGGTATCTGCGCTGGTGGGCTGTCCTGCTGGAAGTCCTGCTCCTGTGTGGCATTCTTGGATTGCTGACTCTACTCTACCGCCACCGCCGGGCGCAACGCGAAGCCGAACGGGCGCTCTACCGCAGCCGAAAGCAGTACGAGTCGGTGGTCGAGAACGTAGAAGAGGCCATCTTTCAGCTCGATCGGGAGGGCCGGTGGTCCTTTTTGAATCCGGCTTGGACCGACATCACCGGCTACGCCGTCGATCACAGCCTGGGACGATCCTACGACGCGTTCGTGCATCCGGACGACCGCGAAGCCCTGACGGAGACCATCGATTCCCTCCTCGACGGCGAGCAGGAGCGCGGGCACTGCCAAGTGCGCTTCGAAGAGCCGGAAGGGCACGCCCACTGGGTGGAGGTGCGCGCCCAGCCTCTGCGGGAGGAGGATGGCACGTTCGCTGGACTCACCGGACTGCTCGTCGACATTCACGAGCGCAAGCAGTACGAAGCCCAGCTCATTGAGGCGCGGGAGCAGGCCGAGGCCGCTCGCCAGCGGGCCGAGGAAATGAGCCGGCTCAAAACGGTCTTTCTCGCCAACATGGGCCACGAACTGCGCACCCCCCTCACGTCGATTCTCGGGTTTGCCCGCTCCCTCCAAGACGAACTCCCGGAACCGTACCGCGACCTCCTCCAGCCCATCCGTACGAGCGCCCAGCGCTTGAAGCGAACGTTCGACTCAGTGTTGAGCCTGGCCCAGATCGAAGGCGACGCCCTGCAGCTCGTCCGCGAACCCGAGGAGGTCGGGCCGTTGGTGAAGGAGATCCTCTCCTTCTTCCGTAGTGAGGCCGAACAGGAAGACATTGCGCTCCATCTGGACACGCCGGACGATCCGGTGTACGCCGAGCTCGATTCGCGAGCCTTCGACCGCGTGCTCTCAAATCTCGCCTCCAACGCGTTGAAGTTCACGCACGACGGTCACGTTCTCGTGCAGGTGAGAGAGGAGGAGGGACACGTCGTGATCACGGTGGAGGATACCGGAATCGGGATCAGCGAGGACTTTCTGCCGGAGGTGTTCGACGAGTTCAAGCAGGAGTCGGGCGGACGAACGCGCCGCTTCGAGGGAAGCGGCATTGGGCTCACGATTGCGAAGCGCCTGGTGGATCGGATGGACGGACAGATCACGATCGACAGCGAGAAGGGAACGGGCACGACCGTTACGCTTCGTTTTCCCGCCATTGACGTTCCCGTGTCGACGCAGAAGGCATAATCGGGGCACTCTTTCTAATCGCGCGGATTGGTGTCCGTCGTTGGCCTGCGAGCGGGGTCCCTTGGCGCGCGTCGGCGGGCTTGTCGGCCTCCGGGACCGGTGCGCAGGGGACCTATTCGTGTGCGGATTGGGCGGTGACAGCCCATCGGTCATGACGACGCGATTTTCTCTCCAAGAGAACGGGACGTCACCAATTTGCAAAAGCCAACTCAGTGAAACTTATTGTGAAACCGCCTCCTGCTCGTTGGTCGTCTCCAGGAGGACGGGTCCATCGATACGTGGAGAAGCATCGCAGGGACGCCCATCACGCCGTTGCACGGTTTTGGAGATCTGTATGGGATTGTGAGATCACCCGCCGTACGATGTTGCTGTCTTTGGGAGTGGACGTGCATTTTAGGCTGGATCCCACAAAAAGGATCACGGCTCAGAGGATGGTCCGCAAGGGTCTCTGTGAAGAAACTGACTGAGACCTCCAGCATCCGAGATCTTCGGGAACTGGAGTCTCTTCGCTCGCGGAAACTGGGTCATTTACGCTTTCACGGACCAGCATGACCGCCTCGCGTTGCCGTTTCGCTGTAGCAAGCCTGGCCCTGATTGCCTTGGGGGCGGCGCTTGCGTCTCCAGTGGCGCAGGCTCAGCCGTCGGAGTGGCCGCCTTATCTGCAGTACACGGCCAGCGACGACCTGCCCACCAATCTGACGAAGGCCGTCCTGCAGGACGAGTCGGGCCGGCTCTGGGTTGGCACCGACAACGGCCTGGTGCGCTTCAACGGCCGCGAATTCGAGACCTATCGCGATTCGCTTCGGAGCCCGCTCGTAAAAGACGTGTATCCGGGTCCGGACGGTCGTCTGCTCGTGGTTACGGATCGGGGCATTCACGAGCTCACTCAGCACCGCGACAGCGTATCGTTTTCCCTGCTGGTGGCGGGCCGGGAGACCCGGACCGACTCGACGATCACATATCCAAAGACGGTGTACCGCGACCGTCATCAGCGTCTCTGGATTGGGGAGTGGGATGCCATCGCGCGGTACGAGGACGGGACCCTCACCCGCTACGTGCCCGAGCCCGATCTTGAGGAATGGTCGGATCGATTCATGCGCTCCTTTCTCTTCGCGGAGCCGTCGGGCGGCCCGCTCGTGGCCGCCGCGCAGCGGGGCTCCGTCTTTGCCTTTGACTCCACAGCGAAGCGCTTCCGGCAACTTTCGCTTCCAACCCGGCCGGACGACTTTCACGTCAATGCGCTCATTGCCAATCCCGAGGGATCGGGGCTCTTGCTCGGTACGGATCACGGGCTCTATCGTCTCGACGTGGACGACTCTTACCGCGTTCGTGGGTGGGAGAAGCTCAACGACCTGCGTGTGATCTCGTCCCTCCATCCGGGGCCGGATGGGGGGCTCCTGATTGGAACCTGGGAGAAGGGATTGTATCGGGCGTCTGCGCTCGATGCCGAACCGGAGTCGCTTAGCCACCTCCCCTTCGTCGTCATTCAGGACATCATGACCACGCAGGAAGATGCCATTGTCCTGGCGACCGACACGGGAGTGGGGGTGATTCCCCATTCGTTCTTTCGCCCCGTCTTGCCGCCCACGGAGAAAGGGAATCGCTACATTCGCAACGTGGCCCCCGGCCCGAATGGGACAATCTGGGTCTCGCGCAACGAGGACATCTTCTCGGTCGTTCGCGCCGGCGAGTCGTTTCAATCGCAGTCCTACCCCCTCAACAGGGGAGGGGACGTCTGGGGCCTTTCGCCGACAGCCGAGGGGCTGTGGATCGGGTTCCAAGACGGCCACCTGGAATACGTGGAGAATGGCCGCCGGCGGCGCATTTCGCTTCCCCTCTCAGACGCCCAGCAGCTCATCCGCAGCATTGTGCCCGATGGCACGGGCGGGGTGTGGGTGCTCAAGGATGGGGTCGACGGAGCCACGCACGTGAACGCCTCGTTTGAGGCGACTCATTACGGACAGGAGCGGGGAAATCCAGGACGACTGTTTGCTCTCCATCGAACGTCCGAGGACACGCTGTATGCAGGAAGCGAGGGAACGGGCGAATACCTGTACCGCGTTGACCCCGAGCGCGACCGCCTCGTAAACGTGAGCGCTCCTCTTCCCGATGCTGTGTCGCCCACGGTTCGCATCCGGGATTTGGCCGAGGGGCCGGAGGGGGCGCTCTGGATGGCCTCCAGTCAAGGGTTGTTGCGATATCGGAACGGGCGCCTCACCGCGATGGGGGTCCTCACCTCGTTCGACGTGGAGAGTGCCTCGGCCGTAGCGGTGACCGAAGAGCAGCTCGTGTGGCTGGGGACGAATCGAGGCCTCTTCGCCTACAATCCAGACACGGGATCACTGCGGCGCTTCAACCAGGAGACGGGGCTGCCCAGTCCGACGGTCTTGTCCCGCTGCCTCCGCCTGGATGCGAAGGGGCACCTCTGGGTGGGCACGGCCCAGGGCCTGGCATACCTTCAAGACCCTCCCCTGCAATTTTCGCGCACCCCGAAGCCGGTCGTCACGAAGCTCTGGGCCGACGATCGCATCTTCCGGGCCCGTCCCGATTCAATGCTCCGACTCGCCAACAATTCGACACTCGAAATTCGGTATGCGGCTCCGGTCTTCGAGCAGGAGGGCACGGTGTACCGGCATCGGATCCGGGAAGAAGGGGCCTCCTGGTCGCCGATCAGTACCGGATCGCCCCTCGTGCTCCACGAGTTGGCCGGCGGAACGTACACGCTGGAGTTGAAAGCGCAGAAACCGGGCTTCGGGTGGAGCGAGCCGACCCGCGTGCAGTTTTCTGTGCAGTCGCCCTGGTACCTGCGCTGGTGGGCCCTTCTGATTGAGGGGCTGATAGTGCTGGGGCTCCTCGGCCTGCTCGGGCTGCTCTACCGCCATCGTCGTGCGCAGCGCGAGGCCGAACGCGCCCTCTACCGCAGTCGCAAGCAGTACGAGTCGGTGGTCGAGAACGTAGAAGAGGCCATCTTTCAACTCGACCGGGAGGGCCGGTGGTCGTTCCTCAATCCGGCCTGGACCGACATCACCAGCCACGCCGTCGACGACAGCCTGGACCGGCCGTACGACGCGTTCGTGCATCCCGACGATCGCGACACGCTGGCGGACACCCTCGAGCCGCTCCTCGAAGGCGACCGGGAACGGGGGCGCTGCCAGGTGCGCTTCGAGGAGCCTGGAGGAGACGCTCGCTGGGTGGAAGTGCGCGCCCAGCTTTTGCGCGAGGAAGACGGCACGTTCACCGGCATTACCGGTCTGCTCGTTGACGTTCACGAGCGGAAGGAGTACGAAGAGCAACTCATCGAGGCCCGGCAGCGTGCCGAGGAGATGAGCGAACTCAAGACGGTGTTTCTCGCCAACATGGGGCACGAGCTGCGTACGCCGCTTACGTCCATCCTCGGATTTGCCCGTTCCCTGCGAGACGAACTTCCCGAACCGTACCACGATCTGATCCAGCCCATTCTTACGAGTGGACGGCGCCTGAATCGAACGTTCGATTCGGTGCTCAGTCTCGCTCAGATCGAAGGAAACGCCCTCCAACTTGATCGGGAGTTGGAGGCCGTCGGGCCGCTGGCGGCCGAGGTTCTCTCCTTCTTTCGGAATGAGGCCGAGCAGGAAGACATTGCGCTTCGACTGGACACCCCCGACGATCCGGTATACGCCCGTCTCGACTTGCGGGCCTTCGATCGTGTGCTCTCGAACCTAGTGTCCAATGCGCTCAAGTTCACGGAAGAGGGACACGTTCACGTGCGGGTGAGAGAGGAAGGAGAGCACGTCGTCATCACGGTGGAAGACACTGGAATCGGAATCAGTGAGAACTTCCTGCCGAACGTGTTCGACGAGTTCAAGCAAGAGTCGGGCGGGCGAACGCGCAATTATGAGGGCAGCGGCATTGGGCTCACGATTGCCAAGCACTTGGTGGAACGGATGGAGGGACAAATCACCGTCGAAAGCGAGAAGAGAAGCGGCACGACGGTCACGCTTCGCTTTCCGGCTGTCGAGACGTCCGCAGTGGAGAAGAATCTATGACGATTGCGGTTCTGGCTCTGCCGTAGATCAGAACGGTCACCGAGCAGAGCGATTCGAAAAGGCGCTGTGAGCCAGTTGGGCCTGGCTCCTGACTTGATTCATTCTGTTGTTTGTGCAAAACATTGATCTTGCCAACGTGACGCACTCTGGCTTCTCCCTGCGATTCGTGGTCGGGCGAACGACCGCCACGGCCCTGTTCTTTCTGGTGTTTCCAGTCCTGGCGGGGGGGTGCGGAACGGATCGAGACAACGAAGCCAAAAACACCCTCTCGCTCGACGTGGATGCGGTGCTCACCGATACGTCGTATGCCCTCGTCAACCAAGACAGCAGTGCCGTCGCCTTCCCGGACGATTTTTCCGGACAGCCGGTTGTTCTCGGGGCCATCTACACGAACTGCCCGAACGTTTGTCCGAGGATCACGGCAAACATGAAAGAGATTCGCGCCCGGCTCGACGATCCGGAAGCCGTGCAGTTTGTTTCGATTACGTTCGATCCGCACCGCGACACGCCGGCCCGGCTTGCAAAATATCGGGCTCAGTTTGGACTCGACGATACGTCCTGGCAATTTTTGACCGGCGATCGGGAAACGATTGATCGGCTCACGGATCGGCTCGACGTTCGCCACACGATCAAGGGCACTGATCGCGAGTTTCCCGAAGCAGACACCGCCGAGTCGTACGTCTTCTCCCACTCGAATCAGATTTCCCTGATTGACGGCCAGGGCCGCCTGCGGGCCGAATACGCCGGAAGCCAGACCCCACCGAAGCTTATTGTGGACGACCTCCAAAAAATCCAGCCCTGACCCCTTCTGCCTTCTTCTCGCTCGTGGCCAGGGGGCGGCTCCTTCGTCGTACGTGTCGCACGAATTCTGATCCTGGGGCGCCAGTCTGAGGACACCCAGGCCGAGCGGTCGTCCTGCCCTCCCCCAATCAACAACAGCGAGAGGGAACGACCGAAGGCCTCCCTCACGTTGAGGCGGTCCGCCGGTCTCCCACGCTGATTCGGGGGGCGGTTCTACGGTCGGTGTCCCGACCCGAGAGTCGCAGCCCCGTTTAGTTTCCATGACCTGGATTCCTGCTGGTCTCGCGTTTGGCTTTTTGGGAAGCGTGCACTGCATTGGGATGTGTGGCCCCCTGGCCCTGAGCTTGCCGGGGGCCAACCAGTTGCGTGGGCGCTTCCTCCTCGATCGCCTGCTTTACAATCTGGGTCGGGCCGTCACGTACACCCTGCTTGGCGGGCTCGTGGGGACGCTGGGCCGCGCCGCCGCCCTCGCCGGGGCGCAGCAGGCGCTTTCGGTTGGCATCGGAACGATCATGATTCTGGCGGCCGCCGTTCCCTGGGTGAGCCGGCAGGTGCGCCAGCTCGAACAGGCGCCCGCCGCCCTGCTCAGCCGGGTGACGAAGCCGATGGGCCGCCTGTATCGCTCGGGTGGATTCGGGGCCATGCTCGTCATCGGCATGCTGAACGGCCTGTTGCCGTGTGGCTTTGTGTACGCGGCCCTCGCCACGGCCCTCACGACCGGGAGCATCGGGAACAGTATGATCTTTATGGCCGCGTTCGGCCTCGGCACCGGCCCAGCCCTGCTGGCCGTGAGCCTACTCGGTCGCCTCGCGTCGACCGCCTGGCGCACGCGCCTGCAGCGACTGGTGCCGTACGGCCTTGCGCTGGTGGGCCTTCTGCTCGTTGTGCGGGGGCTTGAGCTGGGCTCCATGCTGAGTCCCCTGCTGCCCAATCCCGCTACCCTTCGGCCTCTACTCTGAGCGGGTCAGGCGCTCGATAAGGGCTCGATGCTGCGGGTGGGCCTCTGCCAGATCGGCCCGGTCGGCCAGTGTGAAGTCCGCAAAGTCGAACGCTGGGGCCGTCGTACAGCCCACGAGGGCATAGCCGGTCTCGTCAGTGACCGTGGCACCAAACCACGTACCGGCGGGCACGACGGTGTGGAGTCGGTGTCCCTTCTCCACCGCCCGACCCAACGTGGCGGTCGTGTACGTGCCATCCGGGGCGATCTGGTGCAGCGTGAGCGGCGCTCCGGCGTAGAAATGCCACGCTTCGTCTTGCCGAATGCGGTGCAACGCTGAGTATGAATCGCCGGGGAGAAGAAAGTAGATGAGCGCGGCCACGTCGCGGGCGCCGACAAAGCGATCCGGAAGGGCCGCGTCGGGGATGCGCTCATCCGTGCGGTACGTTTCGCGGTAGTACCCTCCCTCAGGGTGCTCCTCCAGGTCGAGCTGATCGATCCAGGTCTGCGCGTCGTCGGGCATGAAACGAAGGGAATGCATTTGGAAGTAGGACCGCTCCTGAACGTACCGCTCTCGCTGTGCCATCACAACTCGATGGGAAATCGGTAGAATTTTATCATCTACCGCGACTATTGTGTATTTTTAAACATACCCGAGTTCTGTGAGAAAGAATGGGTCCCGCTTTGGCCGATACGCAGTGGTGTGAAGTTGTTTTCGTAGAAGTTTTCAGTCGACCTTGACACCGGTGTATGCCACCTGATTCGTCGTATCGATGAGACAGATGTCGTGGGTTTGCCGCTTTCCTCGCCAATGGTGTCCATTTTGGCAGCCCCAAAATGGACGAAAAGGGCATGGCTGGCAGAAAATGGCCTGAGTCCTGGATGGGGATCTCAGATCCCCTGCTCCACTGAAATTTCTCAAACTCACTTGGCAATCTGAGATTGCCTCGTTCGGACATGAGAAATTTCGGTCGTTCCGGAAGTACAGGCCTCCGAGCGGCCATTTTCTGAAGGCCGGAGAGGTCGATAACCGGTTATTTTCGAGCTTCAACCGATGAGACTCCTTCGGATCAAACAACTTCACACTGTTGGCCGATACGTAAATGGATTTCTAAAACCGATCCCCCGAATCTAATACCATCTGCTATGGATCGCTATGCAGGTTTTTGCATCACGAATCTCGGAGAATTGGTTGTAGAGACCAATCAGGCCCACGTAGGGACGACCTGCCGGTCGTCCCATGCATGGGGAGGACAAAAATGCACAGCGAAATATCGCATTCGGTATGAGATCTCCTTCCTCACACGGAGAATGTTGTTTGCCTGCCTGCGCACGGATCAGTAGAAGCTGTTCGGGGGATTGACGTGAAGCCGAGGGGCGCAAGAGACAACGTTTAGCAGTACCGCAGCGAAGATTCCTTCCGGCGTAGCCGCCAGTCGGAAGGGGGCAGCGTCGCCCCAAGCAGATGGTGACTCTTCGCTGCCTCGGAGTCGGGATTCCGGTTATAGATGGAGATCAGTCTCCGTGTTCTGGTCGAATCTGTTTCTACATTCTACTCGATCGTGTTCGAGTTTTCGTCCCCCGTCCCCGCTTCGGCTCCCACCGTCTTCGACTGGCACGCCCGGCCCGGCGCCTTCGAGCGACTGACGCCGCCCTGGGCCCCGGTTCAGTTGGAGCAGTTTGAGGGCATCCGGGAGGGGGATCGCGCCGTGCTCCGCATCGGGCCCGGCCCGCTGGCACTGCGCTGGGTGGCCGAGCACCACGACGTGGTCGACGGCCGTCAGTTTTGCGACCGGCAGGTACAGGGGCCGTTCGCGCGCTGGAATCACACGCACCGGTTCGAGCCCCGGGAGGACGGCAACAGCCGGCTCACGGACCGCATCGAGTACGACCTGCCCGGGGGCGCCCTGGGAGACGCGCTGGCCCCGTGGCTGGAGCCGGAGCTGCGGCGGCAGTTCGCGTATCGTCACCGCGTGACGCGGCGGGATCTGAAACTCCATCACCGCTACAACCCCAACGAGCAGGCGCTCACCGTTGCTGTAAGTGGCACCTCCGGCCTCGTGGGTTCGCAACTGGTTCCCTTCCTCAAGACCGGCGGGCACAGCGTCAAGCGTCTCGTCCGGTCCGACCCGACGGGCCCCGATGAGGTGCTCTGGAACCATCGAACTGGACAGGTGGAAACGGACAAGCTCGAGGGCGTCGACGCCGTGATTCACCTGGCTGGGGAGCCCGTCTTTGGCCTCTGGACCGAGGACAAGAAGCGGCGCATCTACGACAGCCGGGCGGACGGCACGCGCCTGCTGGCGGAGGCGCTCGCGGGCTTGGACGAGCCGCCGGACGTGTTCGTGTCGGCCTCGGCCGTCGGGTACTACGGCGATCACGGGGCCGACGTGGTAACGGAGGAAAGCGAGCCGCGGCAGGGGGGCTTCCTGACACACGTGTGCCGGGCCTGGGAGAGGGCCACGGCGCCGGCCTCCGGCGCCGGCATCCGCACGGTGCAGGCGCGCATCGGGGTCGTCTTGTCGCCGGCCGGCGGGGCGCTCCGGCTTCAGTTTCCGGCCTTCTGGCTGGGGCTGGGGGGGCGCATTGGCCCGCCGGACCAGTACTTTCCGTGGATCGCACTCGACGACGTAGTTGGGGGCCTGTACCACTTGCTCTGGCAGCCCGACGTGTCCGGGCCCGTCAACCTCACGGCGCCCAATCCAGCGCGGATGGAGGCCTACGCGAACACCCTGGCCCACGTCCTGAATCGAACGGCCCGCCTTCATCTCCCCACGGACCTCGTTCGAGGACTGGCGGGCGAGATGGCAGAGGAGATGCTGCTCAAGAGTGCCCGCGTGAGGCCCCGTCGGCTTACCGAGAGCGGGTACAAATTTGGGTTTGGGAAGCTGGAGGCGGGACTCCGGCACGTGCTTGGGCGAATGGGCTCCCCGGACGCGGAGGCAGTGGAGACGGAGGCGAGTTCCTGACGCGGGCTCCATCCGGTCAGGTCTGAGTGCTGGAGAAGGTGGTCTTCCCGAACGAGTGGAGGTTCACCAAAATATTTCGACCTAAGTCTTTGAAAGTTGGGATTTTTTGAGGAAAAATTAAATCGTCCAGGGAAGCATTCTTCTTTCGAAAGCAGACATTTCGACTGGAAACGGTGTAACGCGCTCATTCTGACTGGGGGGCCCGGGGTGCAATCCCCGACCTCCGCACCTCCCTCCATCCAATCCACCACATCTGGGTTCAGCGTTACGGCTGCTCCGCAACGCCCATCTGAAGGGCGTTGAAGGCCTGAACCCGGTAGCAGTTCTTGCAGGTAAGAATGATGGCGGGAAAGCCCATGCTGGGATCGACATTGCCCATCGGGTCGATTGCCGGCATCACGTGGAGCCGTTCCTGGAGCCCCCAGCGGACTTCACCACACGTGGGACACCTCATGTCTTCGGCCTGGGCCCGGATCGTTTCAATGGCTTTTTGTTTTTGCTCGTCCGTCAGCGGCTCGTTCGACATCGGAAGGGAAGAGGTTGGTAGAAGAGAGCGGAAGGAGAAGAACAGGCAGAGGGCGGAAACGCAGCTGCTCTTGCGAAGGAAAGTTCTCACACGGTCATGTGTTCGGGAGCGTCGGGGATGGACGGCTACGTCAACGGTTGAAGCGCCTCGGCTACTGGATTGAGGAGTCCAGAGCCGCGGATGAAGGCGAGACTCTCGTCAATGTCATTTTCGAAGAGGTAATCTTCTTCGCGGTGAGGGATGGAGTCGCGCACCTGCTCGTGGGCGACCTCGACGCCCCGTCCCGGTCGCAGCGGCAGGCGGTAGTCGAGGGCCTGCGCGGCCGTGAGCAATTCAATGGCCAGCACGCGCTCCACGTTGTCGAGAATGTCCAGGAGCTGCACGGCCCCGATGCTGCCCATGCTTACGTGATCCTCCTGGCCCAGGCTCGTGGGAATGGAGTCGACCGACGCAGGATGGGCAAGGCTTTTGTTCTCGGAGACGAGCGCGGCGGCGGTGTACTGCGGGATCATGTAGCCGGAGTTGAGGCCGGTGTCCTCCATCAAGAGCTCCGGCAGGCCGTCGTGTCCCTCCAGCAACAGGTAGGTGCGTCGTTCGGAGATGCTGGCGAGCTCGGCGAGGGCGATTCCGGCGTAGTCGAGGGCCAATGCGAGGGGCTGGCCGTGAAAGTTGCCGGCGCTGATTACGTCTCCGTTCTCGAAAACGATGGGGTTGTCCGTGACGCTGTTGATCTCCCGCTCGACCATCTCGGTAGCGTGGCGGAGGGCGTCGCGGCTGGCGCCGTGCACCTGCGGGACGCAGCGCAGGCAATACGGATCTTGCACCTTGCCACAGTTGCGGTGCGACTCCAGAATCTCGCTGTCCGCCAGCAGGGTGCGCACATTGTCGGCCACCGTCTGGGCGCCGGGATGGGGGCGCACCTCGTGCAGTCGCTCGTCGAACGGCTTGATGCTGCCCTGAAGCGCTTCCAGGCTCATCGCTGCAAGCAGATCGGCGATTTTGACGAGCCGCTGCGTTTTATGGAGCACGTAGGCCCCGTATCCGCTCATCAGTTGGGTACCGTTGATGAGGGAGAGGCCGTCCTTGGGATGGAGAGTGATGGGCTCCACGTCATGTTCGTCGAGAACCGCCTCGGCGGGACGCACGTCCGTGCCGTCTTCGGTCCAGAACCGGCCTTTGCCCAGGAGGGGAAGCGCCATGTGGGCCAGCGGGGCGAGGTCCCCCGAGGCGCCAACGCTACCGCGGCTGGGCAGGGCCGGGATGAGGTCCTTCTCGGCCAGTAAGAGGAGCCGGTCGAATGTCTCTTCTGATACCCCCGAATAGCCAAGTCCCAGCGCGTGGATTTTGAGGCGAAGAATGAGTCGACTGATGTCTTTCGGGACGAGGTCGCCGGTGCCCACCGCGTGGCTGAATACGAGGTTGCGCTGGAGCTTTTCCAGCTTCTCGATGGGCACGCGCTTCTGGGCGAGGGCCCCGAAGCCCGTGTTGATGCCGTAGTGGGCCTCCCCGTCGGTTAGGGCGTCCTCGACTACGCTCCGTGAGGCCTGGACGGCTTCTGGATCCCGGCGGAGATTCGCCAGACGCTGGTCGAGGTCCTCGTACAACGAGGCAACGTGGACGGAGGCAGACGGCATGGGCGTAGAAGCAGGTCAATTTGGAGAGTGGGACGATAAGTGAACGGCGGAAACCGCCTCGCAGATACATAAACGTAACCAACTGACGGGACGTTGTCGCATAGAAACACGCGTTTTCACACCACTCTTTCCCCGACTGTTCGTCTCATGCACGATGCCGAGGTCCTCGTCATTGGGGCCGGCCTCGCCGGGCTCGCCTGCGCGCGTCACCTCCGTCGACACAACGTTTCGGTACAGGTGCTGGAGGCGTCCGATCGAGTGGGGGGGCGCGTGCGGACCGACACGGTGGACGGTTTTCGGTTGGATCGGGGCTTCCAGGTGTTGTTGACCGCATATCCGCAGGCACGGCTTGAGCTCGACTATCAGGCCCTCGATCTGCACCCCTTCTACGACGGAGCCCTCGTGCGCTACGGGGGGCGGTTTCACCGCATCGGGGATCCGTTCCGTCATCCCCTCGACGCGCCGAAGACGCTGTTTAGCCCGATTGGGACCGCCGCCGACAAGCTACGCGTGGCTCGGATGCGGCGCCATCTGACCCAGGAATCCCTGTCGACGACCATGGAACGGAAGGAACGCCCGACTCTGGCGGTGCTGGAGGAGCGATGGGGCTTCTCGTCGAGCATGGTCAACCGCTTCTTCCGGCCCTTCTTCGGCGGCATCTTCTTCGATCGAGCATTGGAGGCGTCGAGCCGCATGTTCGAGTTCCTGTTCAAGATGTTTGCCGAGGGACGGACGGTGCTCCCGGCCGGGGGGATGGACCAGATTCCGAAGCAGATGGGCGAGCGTCTGCCCGACGACGCCGTGCGGCTGAATGCGCCGGTGGAGGCGGTGGAGGAGCAGTCGGTGAGGCTGGCGGAGGGGGAGACGCTGGAGGCACCTGCCGTCGTGGTGGCCACGGAGGCGCCGACGGCCAATCGACTCGTGGGGGACGTGTCGCCGGTCGAGGGCCGATCCACCGTGTGCGTCTACTACGCTGCGCCCGAATCGCCGCTCGACGATCCGATTCTGGTGCTCAACGGCGACGGGGTAGGGCCCATCAACAACGTCGCTGTTCCGTCGGACGTGGCGCCGGAGTACGCGCCCGAGGACGCGGCGCTGGTGGCAGCCGTAGTGGTGGGCGAGTCGGCAGAATCCGAGGCCGAGCTTGAACGGGCCGTTCGTGATCAACTTCTCGACTGGTTTGGTCTGGCGGTTAGCGGATGGGACCATCTTCGGACGGTGCACGTCCCGTATGCTCTCCCCGACCAATCGCCGCCGTTCCTGTCGTCGTCGGGGCGGGACGTGCGGCGCCGGCCCGGCCTTTACGTCTGCGGGGATCATCAGCGCACCGGATCTCTGAATGGAGCCCTTGCGTCGGGGCGGGCCGCCG
>CAZSBW010000025.1:0-16628 GCA_964604815.1 uncultured Salinivenus sp.
GTTCAAGAGCGACATCCCCGCATATTCGCTCGCTACGTTTTACCAAGAGAGCTTTCGGCCCCCAAAGAGACCTATTGAAAGTGCACTAAACGTGACGGGTCGGGTCCTGGGAAGAAGTGCGAAAGCGGGCCGCTTTCAAGATGAACGCGCTGGAGAGAGTCAGCTCTGCGGCTGAGGACCGTAAATCCGGGGCCCGTGCCTCCACGATCATGCGTTGCAGAAAAGACTGCTGGATTGAGGCAGCCGGGATCCACTCGTTTGATCCAGATCGCCGTCTGTCGTTGTTTCGTCACCATCCCATCGTGCCGGGGCCGCCTTTGAATGGGCCTTCGACGTCGTCGGTAATCCAGCCGCCGTAGAAGTCGCCCTCCTGGTGACGCACCTCCTCGTCCCCGACGAAACAGGCGTCCATCTGGCTCGGATAGAAGGCGAAGTGGTCCGTCAGATCTTCGTAGCGTTCGACCGGATCGGGATACGCCCACGCGGCCCGTGTGGCGGTGCGGTCGCCCACCGTCACGGTGAAGTACACGGCTCGCCCCTTGAACTCGCACATCGTGGTGCGATTCGTCTGCGCCAGGTGCTCGGTGGCCACGTCGGCGGGTGGGAGGTAGAAGACCGGCGGGTGGCTGGTTTCGAGCACCCGGATGGCGTCGGCGGTGTCCGCGATGGTCGTGTCGTTGAAGACGACGCGAACGCGGCGGTCGGCGGGGTCGGTTGCGGGCGGGCGCGGATAGTCCCAGACGGATTCAGGCATACGGGGAATCGAGTGTGCGTTGGGGGTATGGTTTCCGAGTCCGCAGAGTCTCCGAGTCTGCAGAGTTTTCGAGTCTGAAGGACCATTCAAACGGAGGCAGACCTTTCCTCGCGGGAGCGGCGGCGTTGAGCCAAGCCGGTTTCCGTGGACGTCGTCACCGATCGGTGTGATCGTCAGGAAACCGGATTCGCGGGTTGAGACGACTGGAGGACCTGGATCCACCGGGCGTAGCCGAACGAATGGTCGGGGGCGAGAGCAGGCGGCGTTCCCTGTGAAAAGAGGTAGTTGCCCGTCTGCTGGAGGGTGCCGGGCAGGGCCTCGGGGCGGCCCTCCGCTTCCATGCAGATGGTCCAGGCTTCCTGATTTTGGGACCGCACCTCCGTGAGCTCGATCTTCGCCTCGGCGGGGTCGGATTCAATGAGTCTGGGGAGCAGCTCCGCCTGGTCGTCGGGCGACAGCTTCAGGCGGAGGCGTTCTTTGTGGACGGGGACCCAGAGGCCGGTTGGGTCGTCGTCGAACAGGTCATGATGTTGCTCGACGGTCGGGAAGCTCCACTTTACCCAGCGTTCCTGAATGCCATTTACCTCCTCGGCGAAGGAAATGGACATTTGATCCCCGATTCGGTGCTTCGTCTGCACCTTTCCCTCCCGCAGCTTCACGTTCATCGCCGGGTCCTCGGACACGAGGTAAAGGTCCGTGCGGGCCGATTCGGCCTCAGCGCCCAGCGACTGAATCCAGTCGACGACGTCGGTGGGGGGACGTTCGTCGACAAACCAGCGTACTTCGAGTGTATCGTCCATAAATCGGTCTACGTCTCAGATGTCGAGAAAAAGGATGAGTAGAAAACGGGTGGATGTTAGTGCAGCTTCAACTGGTCCGTTTTGCAACTCGCTGTGGACGGAAGCACCTGAGGCATGACTTCGCTTCGCTCAGCCCCCGTCCGTCCCTACTTCAACGTTGCAGACAGGAAGAACAGGGTATTTCCATCCCCAAAAGATTGGTTGAAGCTGCATTAGGTAGTGCGCTTCTGCGCCTGCGCCATAAGTTGTTCTTGAAGCCCGGTCGCGTCCTCGGAAGAGGCAGGCGCGCGCTGGACGTATCGCCCATCCGGATGGAGGGTCCAGGCCAATCGCTGGTCGGCAAGCGCCCGATTGAGCACGTCGGTCAGGCGATCCTTGTGGCGGGGCTCCTTGACTTCGACGATGGCTTCCACGCGGTCGTTGAGGTTGCGGCTCATCCAATCGGCGCTGCCGAGATAAATCTCAGGATTCCCCTGATTGGCGAAGTAGTAGATGCGAGTGTGTTCCAGAAATCGCCCCAGAATGCTGATCACGCGGATGTTTTCGCTGTAGTTTTCCAAACCGGGCCGTAGGCGGCAGTGTCCCCGCACGATCAGGTCCACCTGCACCCCGGCTCGGGACGCCCGGTACAGCTCCGAAATGATGTCTTCGTCGTTGAGCTGATTCATCTTGGCGACGATGCGACCCGTTCCGCCGGCCGTCGCGTGGTCGATCTCTCGCTGAATGAGGATTTCGAAGCGAGCCCGCATGTTTTGCGGGGCCACCAGGAGCTCCCGGTAGTGCTGCTCCGGCGCGTAGCCCGTGAGGTAGTGGAAGAGGTTCGTGAGGTCGTAGCCGACGTCCTCGTCGCAGGTGAACAGCCCGAGGTCGGTGTACTGTCGGGCCGTCTTGGGATTGTAGTTGCCGGTTCCGATGTGGCAGTAGGTGCGAGGCTCCCCGTCTTCCTGGCGAATGACGAGTGTGACCTTGGCGTGGGTCTTGAGCCCGACGAGGCCGTAGGCGACGTGAACGCCCGACTCTTCGAGCGTGCGGCCCCATTCGATGTTGTTGGCCTCGTCGAACCGGGCTTTCACCTCGACGAGCACCGCGACCTGTTTGCCCTGCTCGGCGGCGTCGACGAGGGCGCCCACGATCGGTGAATTCTCGGAAGTGCGGTAGAGCGTCTGTTTGATGGCGAGGACCTGCGGGTCCTCGGCGGCCTCTTCCACGAAGCGCTGGACGCTCTCCTGGAACGAGTCGTACGGATGATGCACCAGGATGTCGGACTCGCGGATCGCGGCAAAGATGTTCGGGTAGTCGGCTGTTTTGCCCTTGCGGACGAGGGTGGTGGGGTCCCCTTCGTGGCGGAGGCGGGGGGGCACCACCGGCTCCCAGGTCGAGTAGTGGTGATCGGGCTTGTCGATCTCGGCGAGGGGCATGCAGTCCACGTGGCCGAGAAGGCTGTTCGTCTCGTACACGTCCCGCGACTCGATGCTGAGCTCGTCCATCAGCAGCGTGCGGACGTGCGCCGGCATGTCGGGGTCCACTTCGAGCCGGACGACCGGGGCGAAGCGCCGCTCGCGCAGCTCTTCGGAAATCATCTCCAGCAGGTCGTCGGCCTCCTCTTCCTCGCGACGCACGTCGGCGTTGCGCGTGACCCGAAAGGTGTGGACGCTCTTGATCTCCATGCCGCGAAACAGGCCGTCGAGGTTGTGGGCAATGACCTGTTCCAGCGGCACGTAGTGATGGGACTTGCCGAGGGGGACCCACCGGTCTCGGTTTGACGGCACCTTGACCCGAGCGAACTGTTCGGTGTCCCGCTTCGGGTTGTGGAGCGTCACCGCGAGCGAGAGACTCAGGTTGGACAAGAACGGGAACGGGTGCCCTGGGTCCACGGCCAGGGGCGTGAGCACGGGGAAGATGTTTTCCTGAAAGTGCTCGTCGGCGAGGGCTTGCTGAGGGGAAGACAGCGTCTCGTAATCGAGAATGCGAACGCCGGCCGTGCGGAGCTTTGGGACGAGGGTCCGGCTCCAGAAAGCAGTGAGGCGCCCGTACAGGGAGGCCACCGCGTCGCGAATGAGCACGAGCTGCTCCTCGGGCGTGCGACCGTCCGGAGAGGGCGTGGTGACGCCCGCAGCGGCCTGTCGCTTGAGGCCGCCCACTCGCTTGCGGAAGAACTCGTCGAGGTTGCCGGCGGTGATCGCCGTGAAGAAGACGCGTTCGAGGAGCGGCGTACGATCGTCGAGGGCCTGATGGAGCACGCGCCAGTTGAAGTCGAGGGTGCTCAGCTCTCGGTTAAAGTAAAGGTGCGGATGGTCAAGGGGGGCATCCTCGGGCACCTGGCGTCGTTCGACGGAGGGTGGAACGGTGCGGCCGCGTGCAGCGGTCCCATCCTCCTCGGCGGAGACGTCTGCGATCCGCTCGGACGAATCTGATGGAACGGACGGGGCCGGGGTCGAGTCGTTGGATGAGGACACAACGAACGGAGTGGGGGAATGAGCTGGACCGGGAGCATTTTTGTCAACGAATGAACGCGAATTGAGGGTTCCGCTTTTCCGCGTCCTTTTCTAGTTTTCGATACGCACCAACTGGATACCTATCACTTTGAGTCGAAGACGCCCCAAAACCCTTTGCTCGTCATTCCGCACAAGGGAGGCTCGGCCTCTCAGGACGCTCAGCTTCCCAGATGCGGAATCTTCCGGGGAAAGTCGTCGCTGTAGTCGGGGAGATCCTGAGTCGAGCTCAGGATGACGTGCTTTCGATGCGGGTTTTCGGGAGCTTCGTGACCGGCACAGACAAAAGTGATAGGTAGCCAAACGCACCAAGCCCACCGTGACGTTTGAGACCGATTTCCTATGAGAAGACACTTGTTCGGGAAGCGATGGAGAGCACTTGCATTTGGTTTTGCACTGGCTGTGCTCGGTACAGGCGGGAGTCAGGCGCAGGAGACGAGCCGAATTGGGGATGCCGCCTACGGCGTGCAGTATCGGCCCGAATCGGCCTCCTACCGCGTCTTCGAGCGTGATCACTTCGACATTGTGTATCAGGAGGGGGCGAGCGAGATGGCCCGTCTTACGGCGGGGGCGCTTGAGGAAAGCTGGCCGGGTACGGATTCGCTCGTTGGACGGGTGCCCGACGATCTGCACATGCCGGTCATCATCAACAATTACAACGACCGGTCCAATGGCATCGTTCATCCGTTTCCGTTTCGGCAAGAGATCGAAGCGCCCAGCATCAAGTCGGATGCGCTGGTCGCGCGGTCGTCCAGCTGGCCGGCGCTCGTGGCGCCGCACGAACTGGTGCACGCCGCGCACGCCGAGGTGGACGGCGGCGGGGGCGTGACGAGCATTCTCCGTCCATTTGCCCCCGACGCGGCCCGGAGCATCAATTTTCTGGCGCCGAGCGGCCTTATCGAAGGCGTGGCCGTGTACCGGGAGAGCCGGATTGAGGCCGGCGCAGGCCGGTTGAATGCGCCGCTCTTTCAGATGAAGATGCGGGCGGCCCTGCTTTCGGACGATCCGTGGAGCCTTACGCAGATGCTGCAGGCCCCGGCGTACACGCAGCCGTTCAATCGGTTTTACATTGGGGGCGCGAACGCCTTCGAGTATTTGGCCGAACGGGGCGATTCGGTGAGTACCGACTTTTTTCGGTCGACGGTGACCTGGCACAACCGGCTTCCGGTGCTGGGGCACGGCGTGTGGCTCGGCCTGAGCACCGGTCAGTTTCCGTCTACGATCGGCAGTGAGATCCGATCTGCATTGCGAGAACAGTATCGGGCCGATTTGGAGGCCCGAGCGCCGTTTACGTCCACGACGCTCGTTGCGGGCGAGCAGGGGCTCAATCACCGGCGGCCGTACTGGCTCAACGACACCACGCTGGTCGCCTACGTGCATGGGTACGACGTGCGGCCCGGCTTCTACCGGATCGACGCTCGCACGGGGGCGCGGACGCCCATTCGCGTTCAGGCGCTCACGGAGGATCGAACGTACAGCCTCGGGCCGGACACCAGTGCGCTCTACGCCGGGCGCTACGTTCCGGATCCGCTCGTGGCCGAGCGGGCGATTGCGGAGATCGAGCGGGTTGATCTGTCGGAGGGAGTGGCGACCCGGCTCACCGACGGGGCGCGGGCGCTGGCTCCGGCGGTGGGGACGAGCGGAACAGTCTATGCCGTCACGAACGACGGGCCGTTTACGCGGTGGTCGGCGGTCAGGAACGACGGCTCCACGCGCCCCCTAACGCCGGAGGCACCCCGCAGCATTCGTCAGGTGGCGCCGTCGCCCCACGACTCGACGGTCGCTGTGCTCGTGAACGAAGATGGAAAGCAGCGCCTCTACCGGGCCCGGGAGCCGGTGACCGAGCCGGTTCAGCTGGAGCCGTGGCTTGGGATGGCGGACGCGATTCTCTACGACGTGAGCTGGGGGCCGGCGGGGCGGTATCTCCTCTTCGCTGCCGATTGGAAGGGAACGGCAAGCGTCTTTGCCTACGACACGGAGACAAAAGACGTGCTCCGGCTGGCGAACGTGCGGTTCGGCGCCCTCGAACCGACGCTCTCGCCCGATCGATCGACCGTCGCGTTCGTCAACTACCGGCACGAGCGCCACGACCTCGTTCGCATGCCCTTCCGGCCCGATTCGGCCGCCGTCGTGCCCGAGTCGCGGGTGCTCCGGGGCGACTGGGCGCCGGGGGGACGCGCTCTGGAGTCCGGCGTGTCGGTCGACACGTCCGAGACGCGGTCCTACTCGGCCTGGCGCCACCTCGCGCCCCGAATGGTGTATCCCACCCTCCACGGCGAAGGGGACGACGAGCCGCTTCCGTACCTGGAAGATCCCGGCACAGGGCCGCTCGGGCTGGGCGTGGGCGTGGGGCTGCAGGGCGTCGATCCGCTCCAGCAGTGGGCCTACCGCGCCAACGCGTACTGGCAAAGCGGGCGGCTGTGGGGCGAGCTCCGCGTGCAGAGCGGCGCGTACCTGCTGCGCCCCTCGGTGTCGGTGTACGACCGTGCCCTGTGCTGTGGACAGGTGAAGGTAGGGGGAGATCCGCGATTGGTTGGGATCGAGGAGCGGGGGACGAGTGTGGGGCTGCAACTGCCGGTGACCTTCGAATCGAATGTGTATCGGTCTCTGCTTCGATTGAACCTCGACACCGAGGTGCGTCAGACGCGGGGATTTGGGGAGCCGCTCTCGCAACCCACCCCGTACACGACCCGCGTCACATTGAATCCCAGGGCCGTCCTCGGGTATCGTCTCCAGCAGAATCCCCGCGACGTGGTCCCCAACACCGGCGTCGTGCTGGGGGCGGAGGGCGAATTTGACGCGTGGACCGAACGGGGACCCGGGAGTCAGTACCTCGTGCCGTTTCTGGACGTGTATTTGCCCGTACTTCGGTCCACGAACACAGGCGTGCGTCTGGGGGTGCGCGGGCTCTTTCAGAATCGAGGTGCCCTCGTAAACACCAGCACCTTCGTTCCGCGCGGCTATGACGATCTGGACGCGTTGCTCAGCGACCCCTTTCTCCAGTTTGAGGCGGAGGTCAGCGACCCCTTTCTCCAGTTTGAGGCGGAGGTGACCCAGCCCCTCTGGTACATTGACGACGGGCTCACCCTGCTGCCGGTGTACGCGGAGGTTCTGTCGGTGTACGGGTTTGGCGAGACCCTGGGACGGGTGGACGGGGGGGCGTGGCGCCGAGCGGTCTCGTCTGTGGGAGCGGGCCTCAGCCTGGAGACGCGCTTGTTCTACCTGTTTAGCGTGGATTTTCGGGTCGGTTTTGCCTACAAACCCGGGCCGAACGAGACGGTGACGATTTTTCGCTGACAGGTGTTCTGGAACAGCGTTTGTGGTAAGTTGAATGCGAGAAAGGGTTGTGAAGTCTCGGTCGGGTGGGTGGAAGGGCCGATTTTGGCTCCTCAAAGGCGGGACCGAGTCGAACCTTCCGTCGCCGGCGACGTTCACAGCTTTCCGTGTCAATCCGAACCACCAGCGTCATTCACCTTATGGAAAAGGAAAAGCTGACGTGCAAGACGTGCGGATGCGAAAGCCTGCGGCCCATGCAAGTCGTCTTCGAAGAGGAGGAAGAGCAAGTAGAAGACCTCCTCGGCGAAGAGCAAGAGTCCCGCTTTTACAGTTGCCAGGTGTGTGGCGACAACTGGCTGTCCGTGCGAGAAAAGAC
The DNA here is from genome assembly GCA_964604815.1 of uncultured Salinivenus sp. Classification (GTDB taxonomy): domain Bacteria; phylum Bacteroidota; class Rhodothermia; order Rhodothermales; family Salinibacteraceae; genus Salinibacter. Next base: position 7,699 of record CAZSBW010000025.1, read on the forward strand.
GGCTGACGGGCAGTGCACCATCACGTTCGTCCACCAGATGGGCACGTCTCCCGTCCTGAAACGCGTGGCCCACATGAACAATCCCGTCGTCGTGTCGGACGACAACGTAGAAGAGTGGGAATATTACAAAGGAGAGGAATCCATCGCCGAAGACGAGTGGCAGAGCACGCTTGACGACCGTCGCGAGACGCTCAAGGCGACGTGTATGAACTAAGATCTGTCCTTACCGACGTCAAGCTTGAAGAAAAAGGACCCGGAGCCGTATCGGCTTCGGGTCTCTTTTTTTTGAATCACTTCTTGAGGGTTGGGAGACCTCCTTCTTTGAGTAGTTGCTTCCAACGTTGTCGTAGGAACGACCGGCACTGAAGCAGTATGCCCTCGTTTATACCGTTTTCAGTTCGAAATGTCTGCTTGCGAAAAGGGATGCTTACCCGAGCAATCGATTTTTCCTCTTCATAACGTTCTAACATTCAACGTTTTACGTTATCGTTGTCACCACCGACCCCGCTCCGTTTCGCCTTCGGATGAGCATGGAGCGCGTACGAGAACGGTTGGGTCCACAGTCGCCACGGGGCGTTCTTGGCGCTGCCGCGTGAGATCAAAACCGTCTCTTAGTTCGACAACGTCTTCTCGATGGCGTCTGTAAGGTCGGTTCGCGTGAAGGGTTTACTTACGTATTGATCGAATCCGGCCTCCAGAAAATCTTCTCGGTCGCCGGGCATGGCGTAGGCCGTGAGGGCGATGGCCGGAACCTCGGCCATGTCGTCGCGCTCCCGGAGAAGGTGCAGCAGGTCCGTGCCCGTGCGCTGCTCACTGAGATTGATGTCGAGAAGAAATGCGTCGAAGGAATGCTCGTCCACAGCGTTCAGAGCATCGTCGACGCCCTCGACGACCGTGACGTCGAACGACTCCTTCAGCAGATGTTCGAGCAGGAGTTGGGTCTCGGAATTGTCTTCGACGGCGAGGATTCGGGGCTTCTCCGTTGAACTCATAGGCTCGTTTGGGCGATATTCGGGAACCCGTAGAGGTTGGTAGACTCCTGTTAGTTTCAATCGGTTCGTTGCGCAACTCGCGGGCGTGCGTCGTCCACCCCCTACCAGCTACGGTGACGTGGGCGCGAACGGCGTTCGTCCGTCAGGCAATTTGGTGGCTGTTCTCCACAACAAAGCGAAGGAAACTGTATCAGGACTTAGAGGCGACAACTTATGACTCAGAAGGAAGGAACGCCAGTCTGCAAGAGCGATCGCACGTTAAATCTTCGAGTTGAGCGGGGCCGGCTTTTCCCTTTGCAACTCACTTGAAGTTCCCGGAATGCACGGAGGCCGGACGCACCTGTCTCAACTATCGTCGTTTGGTTCGGGGTTCTGTTTTGAAGGCAAGGTGCGATCCCCATACTTGCAGAACGGACGATTTTGGGGGCGGTCGCTGGATCGGGTCAGTACGACCAGCGGAGTTGGAATCGAAGCTCACGGGAACGGTTTCCTGTCGTTTCGTTTAGGCCGGAGCCGATGGTCTCGCGGTGGGGGTACCAGGTCACGCCGTACTTGGCTTCGATTGTGAGCGAAGAGGTGGGGTCATACTGCAGGAGGACGTAGGAGCGACGCCCCTGGTCGAAGAGGACGGGGACTGAAAAGCTGTAGAGGAGGTCGTGCTCGTAGGTGTAGATGCGGCTCTCGAAGCCGTCGGTGTCGAAGAAGGCGATCCGTGCGTCGAGTTGCAGCGTTTCAACCGGTTGCAGGCGAAGGCCCTGCGACAGGAGGATTCCGTAGGAGGCGTCTTGGGCCTTGTCTGCAAATCGGGAGAGCTGAAAGCGCGTCCGGAGGGTGAGGGCGTCGCTGAAGTTGTATTCCGCGTGCCACCGGGCGGAGTGCCTGTGTTCGTGGTGGAGCGCTTCGAGCGGTCGTCCGTCGGGTCCGGGACGTTCGGTTCCCGCTTCCTCGCGTTCGGCGCGCAACTGCACGTACGTCGACAGCCAGGGGCGGGGATCGTACTCGACGACGAGGCGCGTGTCGATGCCGCTGCTGGGCCGGGGCACGTTGAAGCGCAGCCACGGGAATTGGTACTGGTCGACGTAGGCGCTGATGCGCCATCGCTCCGCGACCTGCAGGCGGAGTCCCGTGTACAGGCCCATTTCGTTCTGCGCCCCGCTGCTTTCCCCGATGGTCGAGTTGTAAAGGCCGCTGAACGTGCGAGGGAAGCGACGAGCCATGACGAGGGCCTGTACGCCGGCGTCGTGATCGAGGGCCGCGCCGGCCACGCCCCCGTAGGCCCCGGCGTCGTTCCGGGCCACTTCGCCGAAGAGTGTGTACACGTCCAGGTAGACATTCGCATACGCGCTCCCCATTGCCGTGCGCGTGCCGGAAACGTCGAACCGGCGGTAGGGCCGGTCGGGCGACGGCCGGAGGGGCCGGTCGAACCAGCTCTGGTACCCGGTGAGGCCCACGTGGAGGCCCGGTGTGCGGTACTCGACGGCCCCTCCCGTAGTGCTCTTGCCGAACGTGTCTTTTCGTCGAATCTCGTTGGTCGTGCGGTGGCGACCGCCGGTCGAGAGCGTGCGGGCAGGGAGCGGCTGCTGCGGGGCTGCGGCGGTCGAGTCGATTGTGGCGTCGCGGTGGCGCCGGGAGACGAATCCGGACACCGACAGATCGGGCGTGACGGCGACGGTCGCGGCCGCGCCTCGGAAGAATCGGTTCTCTGTAGTGGACTGGAAGGGAACGAGGCCTCGTCCGCTCCGCACGAGCGGGGAGACGGGATCTCGTCCCTTTCCGAAACTCATACCCTGCCAGAGGGCGACGCCCTGTCCGAACTGCGCGGCAAAATCACCGATCACCAGCGTTTTGAGACGCCCCCAGTCGCGGAGAGTGACGTTGCCGGCCAGGTGATCGAAGCCGTAGGTGTTTGTTTGCGGGGTCCACCGAAGGGGTTCGCCCGGATCCTTGTCCAGCGTCAGGGCGAGCTGCAGGCGTCGCTCGTAGCCGAGCCGGAGTCGGGTCGTCAGCCGCTCCGGCGAGCCCTCGAACGTCGTGCGGGACGTGTCGGTCTCGTAGCCCCGGCCCAGGTCCAGATCGCGCGTCACGCGCTGTATGACCTCGAGGTCAAGGTTGGAGAGCATCGTCTCGAAGGAAGGAGGCGAGGGATAAGAACGTGAGGGGGCGGCGTCCTGGCCGCTGGGGGCGGTGACCGTCACGTAGGGCCGGATCGAGCGGAGGCGGGACGCGTCCAGTCCGTCAACGGCGGTGAGGGCCTCGACACTGGAGAACGCGCCTTCGTTGCGGCGGTGGCGCACGATGCGACGCGCGATGGTGGGCGAAAGGAGCGGAATTGTTGTCAAGTCAGAAGCGCTGGCCCGGTTTACGTCCAGCGGATTGCTGGCGAGCCGCGTGAGCACCTCGGCGGTCCGGTTGGAGGTTTGTGTGTCGGAGATTCGTTCGTCGAGCACGCGCTCGATGCTGTCGTAGGCCTCGGCCGAGTCGGACTGAAGCGTGTCGGGCACGGGCTGGGCCGTCGCGCGAGGGACGGCAACGAGCAATCCGAGAAGGAGGAGAAGAGTGCGGGGCATGGGCGCGAGTTTGAGAATTCACCAGTCGAGCGTCAGGGAAGCAGAGGGGGACCACCCGAGCTCCTGGTGTTGTTCCGCGGCGACATCGGCCCGAAACGGCCCCAGTCGGACGCCGGCGCCGCCCATGAAGCGGACCGGGGCAGTCGTGACGCCGGCCCGGAGGGCGAGGGACGAGACGGGAAACACCTCGATGCCACCCCGGACTGAGGTCGGAAAGCGGACGTCCTTGAAGACGTCGACTAGAACCTGCACCCGTCGGAGGGCCTGATAGCTGAGTCCGATGGCGAGCGTGCGCGGCAGGGGCTCTTCTTTGACGAGGCGGCTCCCGTTCACGTTCGTCGCGTGGGCGCCCAGTCGAAGGGACCGGAGAAGCCGGATCACGAATCCGAGGTTGAGCCCGAGGGCCCCCGCGCTTCCATAATTGGCAATCGAGGTGTGGTAGTAGCGTGTCGTAAGGCCAAAGTGAGCGGCACGCGAGGTCCCAAACTGGACGCTGCGAGCGTATCCGGCGCTCAGGTGCACTTCGCGGTACTCCTCAAAGCCGAACGTGCTCGCTCCGGTCGACACGGCGCCCCAATCGAAGGGGACCGTCACGTGGGAGGCCCCGTATCGGAGGACGGAGAGCCCGAAGTTTTGTCGGGCGTAGAAGACGGCCGTGGCGTCCTCGACGAGGGCGCGGGAGGCGGGATTGGCGTGCACGCCGGCTGCGGATTCGGACGCGGTGGTGCTATTTCCGAGGGCATCCGCCCGGGCGCTTCCGAAGAGGTCGTAGGACGACTGGCCGCAGACCGGGCCATGTCCCATCAATCCGACGAGTAAGACGACAATTAGGAGACGAGGACCGGAGACCATCGCAGAAGATGGGCTCAGAATCGAGGTAGCAGAGCAGAACGCAGACTCAAAACGGAGGTGACTGAGCATCTGCCAGGGATATCATAACCAGACGTGTTTCGGATTTCAAGGCTCGTTTCGTTCTCCGTTGGGGTCCGAATTCAGAAGGGAAGCCAGTACTGCGACCCGAAGACTGACGAGTCGTTCGTTCTCCAGCCCGCCAGGGCTCGCCCTTTTAGACGGATTTCGGGACGGGAACGAGAGCCCCTCCCAGACGACACCGTCGCGCTAGAAACTTGACGGGTGCCCTGAGGTAGCATTTTCCCTCGTCGTGTCGAATTCTTCTCGGAGACCGTCGTCGTGCAGGGGACTAGCCGCCCTCGATTCGTTGGTGTTGCGCTCCTGGTATGCAGCCTGGGGGCTGCGACTATCGTGCAGCCAAGTGCCGGGCAGGAACTCTCCTGTCGCGTGCAGCTCAACCGATCTCAGTTGAGTGGGTCTCAGTATTCGTTTCTCGACAATCTCGAGCGGAAAATTCGGGAGTACATGAATGATCGGAACTGGACGGACGACCAATTTTTGCCGCACGAGAAAATCGCCTGTTCGATGCAAATCGTCGTGCTGGAGGCACTCAGTCTGACGAAGTTCCGAGCCCGGCTCATCGTGACGACGCGACGTCCCATTCACAGCACGTCGCAGTCCACCGTGGTTGCTCGGATTAACGATCCGGAATGGCAGTTCGAATATAGACGGGGAAGCTCGCTGACCCACGATCTCGAACGGTACGATCCGCTGACGTCTGTCCTTGATTTCTACGCATACGTCATTCTCGGGTACGATTACGATACCTTTAGTGAACTAGGCGGGACGCAGCACTTCGAGACCGCACGTCGGGTGGCCGACGAGGCCAACTCCAGCGGAGATCCGGGATGGTCGGCCGTTAGCAATCAGCGGAATCGCCGTCAACTCATCAATGACCTTCTCACGCAGCGCCACCGTGCCCTCCGAAAGGCGTACTACCAGTATCACCTCAACGGACTCGATCGGTTCGTGGAGGAGCCAGAAGTGGCGCGGAAGAAGGTGCTTGGCGTGCTCGAAACGCTTCAGTCGTTCAATCAAAGCGTGTCGAACTCCTATCCCCTCAATCTTTTCTTCTCAACCAAATACAAAGAGCTCACTGCGATCTTTTCGGACGGAGGGCTGGGGAATCGCGCCTACAATCTCCTCACCGAAACCGATCCGTCCCACTCGACAGAGTACGACAAGCTCGTCCAGTGACGGGAGCAGACGAACAACGACGACGGTCCCCTTCATCGACAGCGTCCGAAAGGGCATTTCTCACCGATTCCGGATCTCTGGTTTTCGGCGCGAGGGATCACATGTTCGAATCATGTGTAGGAGTGGAGACGAGATCGTGCCGCACAAACAGAAATGTAGAGATGGCGAGGGAGGACCCGATGGACGTTAGGATCGTGGGGGGCATTGTGTCTGAAAACATAGAAAACATGCAGGCCGCGCCGCGCGGCCCTGGATGTCCGTGCGTTCATTCCATTCAGAATTCCGACTTTCGATATGTCAAACGAAAACGGAGAAGCAAAAAAGAAGGCTCTGGATCTCGCTGTTAAGCAGATCCAGCGCGAGCACGGAGAGGGGTCGATCATGCGACTGAGCGACGATCCCAACCGGGACGTGGAGGCGATTCCGACCGGGTCGCTTGCCCTCGATAATGCGCTGGGCGTTGGGGGAGTGCCCCGGGGCCGCATCACCGAAATTTTTGGGCCCGAGTCGTCGGGAAAGACGACCCTCGCCACCCACATTGTCGCCGAGGCGCAACAGCTCGGAGGAACGTGTGCCTTCATCGACGCAGAGCATGCCTTTGACCCGAATTACGCCGAACAGTTGGGCGTGGACATTGACGAGCTCCTCATCTCCCAGCCCGATACAGGAGAGCAGGCCCTGAATATCACGGACACGCTGGTGCGCAGTGGGGCGCTCGACGTTATTGCCATCGATTCGGTTTCGGCGCTCGTGCCCGAGGCCGAGCTTGAAGGGGACATGGGGGATACCCACGTCGGCCTTCAGGCGCGGCTAATGAGCCAGGCTCTGCGAAAGCTTGCGGGCACCATCAACCGGACGAAGACGGCGCTGATCTTCATCAACCAGATCCGGATGAAGATTGGGGTCATGTTTGGCAATCCGGAGACGACCTCCGGCGGACGAGCGCTCAAGTTCTATTCGTCGGTGCGCCTCGACATTCGCCGCATCGGCGCCGTGAAGGATGGCAAAGAGGTCGTCGGTAATCGAACGCGGGTAAAGGTGAAGAAGAACAAGGTGGCTCCCCCCTTCAAGGAGGCCGAGTTCGACATTATCTACGGGGAGGGCATTTCTTCGCTCGGCGAACTGATCGACCTTGGCACCGAGCACGACATTCTGGAGAAGCGCGGATCGTGGTACTCCTACGGCGACGAGACCATCGCGCAGGGGCGAGAAGCGACCAAGGAGTGGCTTGAAGAGCATCCGGAAGAGCGGCAGGAGATCAAGATGGAGATTCGCAAAGAGCTCGGAATGGTCGCGGATGCCGACGAAGACGCCGGCGACGATGAAGACGAAGAAGAGGGGGAGGCGGAAGCGGTGGCCGAGGAGACATAAGCGCAATTGATTGAGGCACGATTTCCCTCATTGGCCGATTCGGTTCCTCCGTGTCTGTTCTCGGCCCAGTTCGGCGGCTGCGGGTGGGTGCGCATTGCATCAGGGGGCGTTGGGCGCTTCTGGTCTTCGTTCTGGTGCTTTGGGGCGGGGGCGGGGCGTACGCTCAATCGTCAGACGAGTCGGTCTCCTTCTGTCAGTCGAGAGAGCGCCGAACGGCGACCCTTGACACGCGGGGGCTCGGCGCCGTCTACTGTACGACGAATCCTGCGGTTGCGCGCCCTCTGCAGGCGGCTCACGTGTCGGCCCGTCCTCTCTTTTACGGGATCGTTCCGTTGGCGGGGGGAAGTGCCGCTCTTCTGCGGGACGATGGAAACTACGCAGACGTCTACCGGCTCGCCCTGGCGCAGGGGGCCACCTACGGGCTCGTTGTTGGGATCAAGCACGCCGTGGGGCGCCCCCGTCCGTACGTCCGACGGGCGCTCACCTCGCGCTCGGCCCATCACAGTGCCTCTCAGACGGCAGATACACACACCTCGTTGCCGTCGGGCCACGCGGCGCTGTCGGCCGCCCTCGTCACGTCATGGGCCCTGTCGCATCCGAAATGGTACGTATGGGGACCGGGAGGGATCTGGGCCGTTGGCGTGTCACTGAGTCGCCTTCGGCTTGGGGTGCACTATCCCAGCGACGTGCTCATTGGGGCAGGAATTGGAGTGGGAGTGGCCCTTCTCGTCCATCAGATTCGGGGCGCCCTGACGCCGAACGTGAACGGGGAAGGCTCGGGAGGGGCACTTCGGGAGATGCCTCCCGTTGCTCTTCGCTTTCGGTTTTGAGTTCACACATCCCGTCTGTCTGGCAAACGACATTTGTCGACGGTGCCCCCCGTTTCCCCTTGACGCCGTTCTCTATCTTGAGCGTTTCCTCGCCCAGCTTGAACGTCGATCTGGCGAATTGTCTGAGGACGCCTCATAGAGAGTCAGAGGGGAGGCGGACGAGCGTGTAGCCCGTCACCCGGACGGTGTCAAACGAGGCAATGTCGGCCTGGTAGGCCATGCCCTCGTACGTTCGCAGGGTCCGTTCGTCTTCGTACTCCACGCGGAGGGATTCGAGCGGGGCGCCGTCGGGGGTCTCGAACGTAAGGAGGTCGTCCTCGAAAATGTAGAAGGCACTCGATTGGTCGCGGGACGTGTCCGCGGAGAGGTTTCGCCAGGGCCCCTGGAGGTAGTCTTTCAGGACAGTTGCGGAGTCGGGGTCGTGGAGGTCAAAGTAGGTTTCGACGGAGTCGCCTCGGACGACCTTCCGCAGGGTTCCGGTGTGCCGATAGGTGCGCCGTTCGAGGGTCGAGTCGCCCCGTTGGAGCGCGACGTTCTTGGGCGTTCCATTCTGGTGATGAGACAGGGTGTCCAGTCGTGCCTGCTGGGGCGAAGGGGCGTCCCTGTTCGTCGACGTACAGGCCCCGATCAACAGACCGAGGAAAAGAGGGAGCAGGTATCGCACAGGAAGACCGAGAACTCACGCGAGGAAAACGGGCTGTGGGGCATGGTACACGACAAAAATCGGGCGAGCCTTCACACCATGCGGCAAAAATCCCTGCTCCTTCCGTCATTCCGGACTTGATCCGGAATCTTTTCGAAAATTGGCACTGCCTGAAGCAAAAAGATGCCGCATCGGGGTGCGGCATGACGTGCCAGGCAGGGATTTTTGCCGCGAAACCGGGAGTTTGAAGACTGGAAATTTTTTTGTCGTGTAGTGTGGGCTGTGGGGAGTTACTGATCCGTGCACGGGTAGGTAAACAATGACCGTGTCGTGCTATCAGCGGAGGTCGTCTTTACCGATCTCTGTGACCTTTTGAGATTAATCACCGGACGCGGCCCCGACGAAGAGTGCCTTGGAG
>CAZSBW010000026.1:0-16318 GCA_964604815.1 uncultured Salinivenus sp.
CTGGTCGAAGATGGCCCCGGGCGTCAGGTTTTCGCGGAAGCCCATGAGGCCGGTCGCGCAGAACTCGCAGCCCATCGCGCAGCCGACCTGGCTCGACACGCAGACCGTGAGCCGGCGCGCCTCCCCCCGCTCGTCGATGGCGGGAATGAGCACCGTCTCCGCCTCCCGCCCCGACGGCAGGCGGAAGAGGGCCTTCACCGTCTGGTCGGCCGCCTGCTGCTGATCGACGATCTCGATGTCCTCAACCGTCGCCTGCCGCTGGAGGCCGCGGCGCATCCGCGTCGGCAGGTTCGACATGAGTTCGAAGTCGGACACCCCCTTGCCGTAGATCCAGTTGAAGAGCTGGTCGCCGCGGTAGCGAGGCGCACCATGTTCAGCAACAAACTCTTTGAGGGCCGCGCGGTCCATCGTCTTGAGGTCCACGCGGTCCTCGGCGGTGCCGACGGTATGGGAGGCGGTCTTGGGGCTAGGCATATCGGTAGGCTCAACGCTGGAGTGGAGCTGGACGTTTCGGGTCCCGCGCACGACACATCGTGCAACGAGCGAACGCGTGAGGGTGCAAGCCCAGCAGCGAGGCCCAAACGGCCATCCGCCCCGGTGCAGCTTCAATTGGATGCGAAGAACACTCGCCCCCGCAATGGTCGCACTCAGAACACCCGCTCGATGAGGACGAGGATCGTGAGCGTGCTGGAAATAATCTGAGTCACGTTGGAGGCAATCTCGCTGTAGTTAACCTCTTCATCTCGCGGCGCCTCTCTCGTCACCCGAATCACGGCCCCGTCCTCCACCTCCGGCGAACGCCGAAACCATCCCCCCGACACCTTGACCGTGGCGCCTGTCGCCTGGGTGATAAACACGTTCTTCGTGCTGTCGCGGACGCCCCCAGCCTGATCGAGGTAGTAGTCAACCTTTCGCCCCTCTTTATATTTGATCAGTCCCTCTTGTACCACGTTCCCCCGCACCGACACGCTGTTCGGCTGGGTGGGCACCGTAATCCGATCCCCTTCTTCAAGAGGGACATCGTCTCGTCCGCGAATGACGCTTCGAAAGTCCAGGATAAACCGCTCGCCGTCGCGGAAGAGCTGTCCGCCGCCGGGATACCCCCGAGGCAGAATGCCCCCCGCCCGCTCCAGCACGCTCGACAACTCTTCCCCCTCTTCGCTCAGCGCGTACTCGCCTGGAAACGCGACTTCCCCCCGCACAGTCACGAACTGGCGCTCGCTGTAGTTCGGATCCGTCCGCACGAGGACGCGGTCGCGGTGCTGCAACTCGAAATCCGAGGCCGCCTGGAGCGCCTGCGTCGTGTCGGCCGCAGTGAATCGGACTTCTTCAGGATCGGCAATCGACTCCGAGATCGGAATCCGGATGGTCTCCATTCCCTGCTCCCCGTCCACCGGCCGGGCCACCTCAATCTCGTCCAGGTACACGTTCTCCTCAAACCCATCGGCCCGCAGAATCAGGTCATTTAGCGTTAGGTTCTCCTGGTAGCGGTACTGGCCGGGGGCCTTCACCGCCCCACTGATTTCCACGAACTTGTTCTGGTTGACCTCGGCTCGGAGGGGGTAGATCCGAATTTCGTCGCCGGGACGGAGCGGCTCTTCTGCCATTCCCTTTCCATTGAGGGCCCGAGCGAGATTGAACGGCATGACGCGCTCCGAGCGGCCGTCCTCGGACTCGCGAAACAGGTCGGCCCGGGAAAGAAGCACCTGCTTCAGGTACGTACTGTCGGCGAGCCCGCCGCCCCGAAAGAGCAGGTCCGCCACGGTCATGTCCGTCCGGTACGTGTACGTCCCCGGATCTTGCACCTGTCCCGTGATCTGCACGGTCCGCCGTTCCTCCAGATTTTGGACGGAGGGCACGTGCAGGCTGTCGCCCGGAACGAGTGGCACGTTGGCTCGCGGCACCCCGGCCATCACACTGTCCACGTTCAGGGTCCGCACCGCTTCCCCAAGATCGTCGTTGAAGCGAATGAGGCTCGCCTGTTCCCGATACGCATCGTCCCTCAGGCCATTGGCCCTCTGAATCAACTCGCGCACCGTGCGGACGCTGTCCCCAATTGTGTACTGCCCCGGCTGGTAGACGGCCCCGCTAATCTCGGCCGACTCGATTTGGCTTGCACTCGCCGGATCCGCCCGCTCGGGGATCCTCTGAATGTGGATGCGATCCGCATCAGCCAACTCGACGGCCTTTTCCCCGGCCATTACGTCGTCGAGATTAAAGTTTAGGTCCCGCCGTGGAACCGATGCATTCCCTTCCTCCCGTTCCCCCGGCGGAACGAGGCGGCTGACGCGGAAGGTCGGCGTATACGCGTCTGGCGAAAGACCCCCGGCGTATTCGATGAGGTCGCGCACCGTTTCCCCGTCTTCCATCTCGTAGTACGCCGGACGCTCCACGGCGCCCGTGATTGCAACGGTTTTCCCCCGGGTCGGAACTCGAATAAAGTCGCCGTTCTGGAGTTCGACGGGGCTAAAGCTCTTTTCCTCCACGAGGTAGTTGTACAGATCCACCGTCTCGACCGGCTCCCCTTCCCGAAAGACCCGAATCTTCCGGAGGCTCCCGCGCTGAAGCGGCCCACCGACGCTGTAGAGGGCATTGAAAGCGTTTGAGGTAGCGCTGACCGTGTATCCCCCCGGCTGGTCCACCGCCCCGAGCACGTAAACCTTGAGGGGACGGAGGCGCGTGACGGACAGGTCCATGAAGACGGTTGGGGGATCGGCGGTGAGGCCGGAGTAACTCCGCGAAAGCCACTGTTTCATCTCGCTGCGCAGAACGCTGAGCTTTTTCCCAGCCGCCGTAAACTGCCCCACGTTGGGCACCATCACTCGGCCCTCCCGATCCACCTGAAGGTCGTAGGTGAACTCGGCCGCGCCCCACACGGTGAGGCGTAATTCGTCCTCCGGCCCAACGACGTAGCTGTCATCAACGGGCCCCGTCGGGCTCGGCTGGAAGGCGTCGGGCACGGTGTCAAACGTGTCGTAGCCGAAATACCGAAGCGCGTCCTGCCGAGCACGTTCGTCCTCCTCTCGTTCCTCTTCCGATCGAATAACAAGCGACCGATTCGTCGAAAGAACCGTCTCCCCCGCGACTGTCGATACACGCACCCGAAGCGGATAGTCCGTCGGCTCCAGGTCGGACGGAAGCGTCAATCGCCCTCTCCACAGCTGCTCTGCGTTCGCCCCACGGGTCCGGCGCATATTCTCGAACCGCAGCGTGTCGGTCGCCTCCCCATTCCCCCGCACGAGAAAGGGGGCTACTTCTGTGATGGTGGTGTCACTGGCCAGGGGCACCTCTACAGTGATCTCCACCGGAAGTCGCTCCAGTGAGACGGCGTCTGGCCGGAGGTCCACCCGGCCCGCCAGCGTGGGTCTCGTGGCGCGTCGGGCCGTCGACGGGCCTCCCCCCTCCTCACTCTGTCGGGCCGCCTGCAGAAGCGCCTGGACGCGGGCCTCCGGCACCCCGGCCTGCCGGGCCTGCCGCACCGCACGGTCGGGGTCCGAAAGGTCAATGCCCAACTGATTCGCCCGTCGCCGCGCCTCGTCCGGCGTCATGCCCTGTCGGTCCAGTTCTTGTCGTACAGACTCTGGCACCTCTCGCTGCTGTGCCTGGACCGGTAGCGTCCAGCCCGCACCCAGAACGAGGAGGAAAATCATGCTTAGACCAACAAGGGATCTAGCTCTTCCCCTGACCGTGCCCGTCCCACTGGAAGACAGGCCCATCCTACCCCGGAACGGGGCGTCATTGTCTGAAGACATTGCTTTTTTTTGATGTGAAAGGGAGCCTCTGAGTCCATCTGCTTCGCACGACATGATTCGTTTAATTTTTTTCTCTCAGTTGAATGCGCGCGTCGCAAGGACGAGAACCGTCAAGGCACTCGACAGAATCTGCGTTACGTTTGACGCAATTTCTGAATAGTTGATCTCCTGCTCCTGTTCTGGCTCTTCGGTGACCCGAATCACCGCTCCATCGTCCACCGTGGGGGTTCGCCGAAACCAGCCCTCGTTTACCCGAAAGGTTGCTCCGGATGCCTGCGTGAGCAGGATGGCCTCGGTATTCTTGCGCGTGCCGCCTGCCCGGTCGAGATAATACTCGACGCGCCGGCCCTCTTCGTGTTTGATGAGCCCTTCGTTCGACACGTTGCCGCGCACGGCGACCGTGTTCGGCTGGGTTGGAATCACGATCTCGTCGCCCGGCTGAAGGATGATGTCCTCACTGGGATCGCTCTGCAAGGCCCGCTGCATCTCAACGATCACCTGCTCCGCGCTGGCCCGCCCAATCGTCCCCCCCTCGGTCTGCTGATCTCGGAGCAGGCGTCCTCCCTTCAGATAGCCGGTGGGCCGTACGCCCCCGGCCCGCTGGAGCACGCTGGAGAGTCGCTCATTGTCGCGGAGGAGCGTATAGTCGCCCGGGTACTGCACCTCGCCCTGCACCGTGACCGTCTCTTGAGGCTGGAACGACGGGTCTTGTCGGACGAACACGCGGTCACGGTGCTGCAAGGAGAACTCGTCGGCAGCGTCGAGGGCTCGCATCGTATCCCGGACCGAAAAACTGACCGTTTTGGGGTCGACGTTCCGGTCGATCAGCGGAACGCGGGTCGTGCTCGCCCGTCGGTCCTCCTGGTCCTCTTTTTCGACCATTCGGGTAACCACCACCTCCCGCAGAGATGCGCCCTCCGAAAAGCCATTTGCCTGTAAAATGAGGTCCTTGAGCGTCATGTTGTCGCGAAAGGCATAGCGCCCGGTATCCCGAACCGCCCCGTTGATGCGGACGAAACGATCGCCGAGACGCTGCACAGTGGCCGGATACACGCGAATCTCGTCCTCTGGGCGCAGCGAACGCGTAGCCATGCCGTCTCCTGCCAGGGCGTCCCCCAGATGAAACGGAATCACGCGCTTTTCTTCCCCGTCTTCAGACACCCGAAAGAGGTCGGCCCGGCCCTCGAATACGTCCTTGCGGTACTCGTCGTCGGTAAGTCCGCCCCCCTTCAACAGCAGGTCCCGGATCGTCATTCCCTTGCGGTATCGATAGCGGCTAGGGTCGCGAACCTGTCCTGAGATGCGAACGAACCGGTCTGCCCGCATCTCCTGAATCGAAGCCACGTGCAGGCTGTCCCCCGGCTGCAGGACCAGGTTCGCTTGCGGCTGATCGTCCAGGACGGCGTTCAGGTCGAGGGCACGGCTCGTTTCGCTGAGCGTGTCGTCGATGCGGACGAGGTCGGCCTGTTCGCGGTAGGCATCTTCGCTGAGGCCGTCGGCCTGCTCGATGAGGTCTTTTACGGTTCGCACGTTCCCCCCAAGTTCGTACTGGCCGGGCTGATAGACGGCGCCGGTGATCTCCACGGCCTCAATCCGGGCCTTCACCGCCGGGTCCTGTGTCTCCCCGATGGAGAGAATGCGCACGCGGTCGCCGTCGGCCAGGGACACCTGAGCCGTGTCGGCCCGGACGTCCGCGAGGCTCACGTCGAGGACCTCGCGCGCCACGGACGGGTCCTCCCGCTCGCCGAACGGCACGATGCGCTCAATCTGAAAGCGCTTGCCGTAGGCCCTCGCTTCAAGCCCCCCCGCGTAGTCGAGGAGGTCGCTCACAGTCTCGCCCTCCTCCATCTCGTAGTACGCCGGTCGCTTCACCGCCCCTCGGATGGCCACCGTCTTGCCCCGGGGCGGCACGAACACGTAATCGTTGCTCTGCAGCTGCACCGGATTCGGGCTGTATCCCTTCATTAGATAGTCGTAGAGGTCGACCGTCTCCACCACCTCCCCGTCACGGATGACCCGAATGTTGCGCAGACTCCCGCGCTGCAACGGCCCGCCCACGCTGTAGAGCGCGTTGAAGACCGTCGCAAAGCTGCTTACGGTGTAGCCCCCCGGCTGGGGTACCTCCCCGAGCACAAACACTTTTGAGGGTCGCACGCGCGTAAGCGTGAGGTCCATAAACACAGTGGGGGGATCGCTCGTGAGGCCCGCGTAGCTCCGCGAGAGCCACTGTTCCATCTCCGTCCGCAACTCGTCGAGCCGCTTTCCGGCCACGGTAAACTGCCCCACGTTCGGCACGGTCACGCGGCCCTCGCGATCCACCTGCAGTTCGTACGTAAACTCGGCGGCCCCCCACACCGTCAGCCGCAGTTCGTCGTTCGGGCCTACCACGTAGCTGCCGTCGGCCGGCCCCGTGGGCTGCGGCGTGAACGCGTCGGGAATCGTCTCGAAGGTGTCGTACCCAAAGTAGGAGAGGGTATCCCCAGGCTGGTCGCGACGCTGCTCCATCTGCTCAACGATTGCCAATTCTCGCCCGGTCGAAATTACGACACTCGTGTCGCGATTCGCCGCACGGGCGTATAGACTCCACGTGCCGACGCTCGTGCCCTGCGGTATCGTAATCTCGCCCCGCCACTCCCCGTCAATGACTGATCCCCCAATCCGCTCTACGTTTTGGAGCGCAACCGAGTCCCCGTCGGCCGTGAGAACGCCCAGTCGGACGCGCCGAATTTGGTTCTGGCTCCGGAGCGGGACGGTTGCCGTCACGTCTGCGGGCAACTGGCCGACCGCGACGCTGTCGGGGTCGATCGTAGGTGTGCCGGCCAGGGTCGGATAGGGAGGATTGGTCGGGACGTCAGTCGAAGCCGCTCCCGTTTCCCCGCCGGCTCCTTGTCTTTGCTGGGCCGCCTGAAGAAGAGCCTGAACCCGTGCCTCCGGCACGCCCAGTTCGCGGGCCCGCTCGGCAGCCTGCTCGGGGTTGGAGGGATCAACGCCGAGCTGACGCAAGCGCTGGCGGGCCTCCTGCACGCTCATGTCGCGCCGCTCCAGTTCCTGTTGTGCGGCTTCGGGAAGGTCTTCTCGCTGCTGTGCCACAGCCGGCGCAGCGGCCGTCACGGCCACGACAAACACACACAGAACGGCTCCGAGGCGTCGCATGAAGGAGATACTGGTCCGAAAACGAGACAATTCCAGAGACGTCTCTGCGGGAGCAATCCATCGACGGTGTAACACTTTCGGCCGCAGAGTGACCTTTGTGCTTCCCCGCAGATGTACTTGGTAAGCGGTGCCTTCCAAAAACGCGAACGATGCCCCCCAGGAGCCGACAACTTGGTCAAATCTTTGCCGTCGTTCGCCCCTTTCCCTCAACTACAACCCATTCTGCACCTGCGCTCGCAGCGCCTCCAGCTGCTCGGTCCACGTCGGAATGCTCAGGTCGAACGCGCGTTGCGCCGTGCCCGAATCGAGGGCCGTATAAGCCGGGCGAGGGGCCGGCGTGGGGTACTCGTCGGCGGGAATCGGCTGTACCGTCACGTCGTCGCGCCCAAACTGAGCGAAAATGGCCTTCGCAAAGCCGTACCAGCTCGTCTGCCCGCTCGCCGCGAGATGGTAGAGGCCGGCGTGCTCGTCCGGCACCTGCTCGGCCATTACCCGTCGGAGAATCGTCGTCGTCGCGTCGGCGATCCAGCCCGCCCACGTCGGCGTGCCAATCTGGTCGTCGACCACCGTCAGGGTCTCGTGCTCGTCGGCCAGACGCAGCATCGACCGGAGGAAATTGGAGCGTCGGTCGCTGTACACCCAGCTTGTGCGCAGAATGAGGGAGCTTCCTCCGGCCTCGCGAACGGCCTGCTCTCCGTTCCACTTCGTACGACCATAGACGTTCAGCGGGTTCGGCGTGTCGGTTTCCTCGTACGGGATGGTCTTGGTGCCGTCGAAGACGTAGTCGGTGGAGTAATGGACGAGCCAGCCCCCCACCTCCGCGGTCGCTTCGGCCAGCACCCCGGGGGCGCGGGCATTGATCTCGGAGGCCCGTTCGGGGGCGTCTTCCGCCTCGTCGACCGCCGTGTACGCCGCCGCGTTGACGACCACGTCCGGATTCACGTCGTGCACCGCGCGCCGGATCGTGTCCGGGGCGGCAAAATCAACCGTATCGCGGGTCGGCGCCACCACCGTCCCAAGTCCGGAAAGGGGATCGCGAAGCTCGTGGCCGACCTGGCCCGTGGCCCCCAGCAGCAGGATCGTGTGATCGGACGTCTCCATCAAAACAGGCCTCAAAATGAACAATCAAGACACAGACGACCGCCCGAACGCGAACGCCTCTTCGGACACGTCTTCCAGCAGGGGCGCCTCTCGGTCCCGATCCGACAAAATCGGCTCGGCCACCGGCCAGTCGATGTCGAGGACAGGGTCGTTCCACCGAATCACGCCCTCGGCCTCGGGATGGTAAAAATCCGTGCACTTGTAATGAAAGAGGGCCTCCTCACTGGTGACGACGAAGCCGTGCGCGAAGCCCTCCGGCACGTACACCTGGCGGGCATTGTCGGCAGAGAGAACCATGCCCTCCCACTCCCCGAACGTGTCCGAGGCCGACCGGATATCGACGACCACGTCGTACACCTCCCCCTTCAACACAGAGATGAGTTTGCCCTGAGAACGAGGATTTTGGAAGTGAAGTCCCCGCAGCACGTGACGGCGGGAGCGCGAGAGGTTGTCCTGCACGAAAGTCACGTTGAGGCCGTGTTTTCCGTAATCCCGGGCGTTCCAGGTTTCCAGAAAGGCGCCGCGCTCGTCGGCGTGTACGTCCGGTTCGATCACGCGAACACCGGGAAGAGTCCCGTCGAATACGTCCATATTGTTTCAGAATTGCGTTTGTCAAGCGAATACAGTCATCCTCATCTCGCTCCCCAACCCACGTGATTCCGTCCGACCGGCGTCGCCTCCATTCACGAGCCCGATGGGGCACCGCCGTTCTGTCGAAATAGCAGCCTGCTCGTGCCCCTGCACAACGACTCTGGAGCTGCACGCGAAAATAGAGCCCGAACACTTAGCCACGAACCGGTAGATCCAGCAAATACTGCCCGTAGTCGTTGTTGTCCATCGTCCGACCGAGGCGCCGCAGGTCGTCGGCCGAGATCCACCCTTGCCGCCACGCAATCTCCTCCGGGCAACTCACCTTGAGGCCCTGTCGCTCCTCGATCGTCCGCACGAAGTTGGCCGCCTGGAGCAGCGATTCGTGCGTGCCGGTGTCGAGCCACGCCATGCCCCGCCCCAGTGTCTCGACCTGCAGCTGGCCCTGCTCAAGATAGTGGCGATTGACGTCCGTGATCTCCAGTTCGCCCCGATCGGACGGCTCCAACCCCTCAGCGATCTGTACGACATTCGCATCGTAAAAGTACAGACCTGTGACGGCATAGTTGGAGGCCGGTTCGTCGGGCTTTTCTTCAATGGAGAGCGCCTGCCCCCCTGCGTCGACGTCAACGACCCCGTACCGCTCCGGGTCCTTCACGTAGTAGGCAAACACGGTGCCTCCCGACGGGCGTCGGGCCGCTCGCTGCAGTCGGTCGGAAAGACCCTGCCCGTAGAAAATGTTGTCGCCCAGGATGAGGCACACGTCGTCGTTTCCGACGAAGTCGGCGCCGATGGTGAACGCCTGCGCGATCCCTTCCGGCTCGGGCTGTTCGGCGTACCGGAGGTTGATGCCCCACTGGTGCCCGTCGCCCAGCAGGTCTTCGAAGCGGGGCAGGTCCGTCGGCGTCGAGATGAGGAGTACGTCCCGGATGCCGGCCAGCATCAGGGTCGACAGCGGGTAGTACACCATCGGCTTGTCGTAGATGGGCAGGAGCTGCTTGCTCATCGCCTGGGTGGCGGGATACAGGCGCGTCCCCGCCCCGCCGGCCAGCAGAATGCCCTTTCGCGTTCGCGCTTGTCCTTCCATAACCCCAGTAATTCAGTTAGACTAAAATTGACCCGTCCTCGTTCGTTGTTGTGCTCCCCCCTCGCCCATTTCGGAGGGGTCCAACCTCCGGCTCGGGACAATCTCTTCCCAACAGATCTTCCAGCAAACAACAAAACCCGCAGACACGAAGCGCCGATCCCAGATGCTACTTTACACGTTTGATTGTGCGATGCTCCTCCCGCAAGGGGCTTCGCGAGCGTGGACGCAGGCCTCCGTCTCCCGACTCAGAAATTACTTCGTCGGTTAGGGGATCGAGGAACTCACTATGAACTCCCATCGATCTTGTTGCGGAGCCGGCCCGCAAGGGCGTGCACGTCGTCGGTGTCGACCGAGAGGGGACCCGAATCCGCCTCCTCCGAGCGGAGCTCCCCCCCCCGAACGAGCAGGTCCGCTGTCTCAACTTCAAGAGATCACGTCAACTTTATTGCGTAAAGCGCTTCTCCTGTCAGGCATAGATACGAATCACCTCTTCGCGACGGCGCACTTCTTGGAGGAGCCTTCGAGCATGATGGACCTTCGGAGTCGTCGACAACACTTTCCCGGAAGGGCCAGTACCGCCGTAGCGTCGAAGAGACCATCTTCCAGGACTTTATGCTCGGTTCCGGTCAGGCCACTGACTGCTTTACACAACAAAGTTGACTTGATGCTTCCCTTGTGCGGGATGACGGAATTGGGGATTTTTCGGGACGCTGAAGATCAGAGTCCTAAACCCTTGATTGGCATTATGTTGCGCTTGACAAACGCCTCTATTTGTCACGTCTCCTCCCGAAGCCGAACCGTACCTTTCGTCCCGTCCACCTCAACCTGCTGTCCGTCTTCGAGCAGGGTCGTCGACCGCGTGCAGAACCGTCACCGGCCCGGTCGCCACACCGGGCGAGACCGGCATCCCCCGGAAGCCGTCGTCGGTCTCCTGCGACGGCGGGCGGAGGATGCGACCGCGCGAGTCGATCACCGGCGGAAAGGAGGACACCTGCTCCTCCAGGCGCTTCAGAAAACGGGTCCGTTCCGCTCGCAGAGCGCGCAGGTCCAGAGACGGATCCTCGGCGGCCGCCGACAGGTCGTCGAATGTAAGGCCGAATACATCCTCGGGCGCGTCGAGACGCCCCTCGTCGGCCAGTCGGCGTCCCTCCATCAAAACGCGCTTGCGGACGGCGTGGAAGACGAGAAGGAGCTCGTGCTTCAGCGTATCCAGCGTGCCCGGCGAACCGCTCGATCACCCGGTTCAGGTGCCGCAGCAGTGCGCGCCGGATGCCCCCAAGGCGACTCATGAGCGTCTCGTAGGCCCCGTGTCGTTCCTCCCGCAGACGCTCGTGGGCCGCGTTCGGATTGAAGTCCTCCTCGCCTGTGGCCATGGTGGACATTTGCCGCAGGGCGATGGTCGGATCGTCGGCGTAGCGGGGCGTGGCCAGGTCCATCTCGTCGGGCCCCCGGCATCCCCAGCGGTCCAGAAACCGGTCCCAGTCGCGCAGAAACGCGTCCGGCAACTCGCGCCGTTCGATCCGCTCGGCCAGCCGGGAGAGGTCCTCGACGTCCGCCGGATCCAGATGCTGGGCCAGCCGGTGCAGCGCGATGCCCATCTCGACGACCACGTTGCCCGGAAGGCCGCGCTTCAGCCTTGCGGCGAGCGCCTGTGATTCGTCGGACGGCCCGACCACGGAGTCTACCATTCGGAGGGCGAGGAGGGCCGCGCCGAAGGCCGGACCGGTGACCTGGAAGAAGTGCCGGACGGTCGGCTCAAGGTACCGCCGCCGGAACGCGTCGAGCGAGAGACTCAAATCGATGGTTTCGCTCACCCTGGTTTCGAACGCGTCAACCTTCCGCCGATACCGCGGCCGGGGGCCAGAAGCCCCCACAGCATGGACGCGATCATGCGCGTTACGCGCCACAGAAATCGGGGAAGAACCGTTACCATCCGCAGGCGGGCCCACGGCGGTCGGGT
This sequence comes from uncultured Salinivenus sp., assembly GCA_964604815.1. Taxonomy (GTDB): domain Bacteria; phylum Bacteroidota; class Rhodothermia; order Rhodothermales; family Salinibacteraceae; genus Salinibacter. Next base: position 11,642 of record CAZSBW010000026.1, read on the forward strand.
CGGGAGGCGGTACTGCTCGGCGTCGACGGTGGACAGAATCTCCGAAATCCGCGAGTCGCTCCCCTCGAATCCCTCTGACAGGCGTTCGGGGCTCGCCAGCGTCAGCATCGCGGAGAGGTTCTGATACACCCGTCCCCCCGCAAAGAGAACAGGTTGTTCGTCCCTGTCGAGGCTCAGCTCAACGGAGCCGAAGAGCCATTCGGAGATCCCCGCCATGAACGTCTTCAGCCAGTCGAGCCCCATTGGGGAGATCGGCGCATTGATCGCCGCCCCTTTCGCCATCCCGGTGTCGGCGTAGAGGAGGCGTTGTTCGCCGGGCGCCGTGATGAGCTCGGGCGGTAGGGGAACGTGGGTCGTGATCGGGCGGGCCTGAAGCACGTGAAGCTGATCGCCCGCATAGGCCCACTCGATGTCTACCGGCTGCTCGTACAGTCTCTCGACGTGGTAAAGTTCGTCTGTGAGCTCGAAAAGCTGGGCGTCGCTGAGCGTCCGGTCCTCGGCGCGCGGGTCCTCTTGCTCCCGGATCCCGCTTTCGGCGTCCAGCCGCACGGAGACCGTTTTCTCCCCGGTCGTCGCCTCTACGACGCTCCGCTCGACCATGTTCACGACGAGGTGGTCGGGCGTGACGCGACCGTCAACCACCGACGGTCCGAGCCCCCAGTTGGCGTCGATGACGGCTTCGTCGTAGTCGTTCGTGACCGGGTTGAGCGAGAAGACGACCCCGGCCACGTCGCTCTCAATCTGCTCCTTCACGACGACGACCCAGGAGCGTGCTTTGGAGCGCCTGCGCAAGGATCTCGCCACTCGGTGCAGTGAAGAAGCACGCTTTGCCGTGCGTTCTTCCTCCCCCGAAGACGACCTGGAATCGGCCTCCTTCGCCGGCGGCTTCGAGACCCGGTTGGGCGTTCCACTGGACGGACTAAAAGATGCGATCCGGCACTGCGCCGCGTCGAGCCTGGACGTGCGCGTCCTCGTGTACAAGAAGGAGCACGGCTTCGACGACCGTACGCCGCGCCTCGCCCGACAACAGCACCGGCCCATTTTCGGCTGTACTGTACCTAATAGCTAAGCCTGGCAGGGACCGCGCTTGACGCAATAGAAAAGAGGCCTCACGTTTCTGGAGAGAGTCGCTATCTAATCACTCCAAAACCGTGAGACCTCTTGCCATGAAGGTACAAGACCTCCCCCGAAAGATAAACGCCCACGAGGAATTGGTCGTCTGCTTCGACGTCGGCAAAGACGCCCTGGAGGGCTACGCGCTTCACCTGCGCCAAGGAGCGCCCGACCGACAGATCACCCTCTCGATCGAGCGAAAGGCCGACCAGATTGAAGACAAGCTCAGTGAGTTGGCCGATTACGCCGACGAGGAAAACCTGGAAGGACGCTGTGTGATCTGCGAACCGACCGGGGGCTACGACCAGGAACTTCTTCGCCTGGCCCGCCTCAACGGACATCGGACCGCCTACGTCAACACCGAGCATGGGTCGAAGATGTCAGTCATCGAGTCCGGCGACACAAACAAAACCGACAGGGCGGATGCCAGGGCACTCTCGTTGGTTGCGGAGATTGACCGAACGCAGACCGCTCGGCCGCTGGAGGGCAAGCACGGACTGCTTCGTCAACTGGGCCAGATGTACGAAGAGGAGGATGAGCACGTGGTCAAGGCTCGAACCAAGTTCCACCATGTGCTGAAGCAGCTCTTCTGAGACTACGAGAAACGCTCGCAGTTTCTGTTTGACTCCACCGGGACGGCCGTGATGGAAGAGTACGCCTGGGACCCGGCCAAGATCGTCGAAGACGGGTACGAGCGGTCAGCTGTGGCTAATTGCCCAGCTTGAACTGAATCCAAACAGTTTTTCGAGCGGGAACGGCCTTTCCGTTGTACTTCCCCGGAACAAACGTCGCGTCCCTCACCACACTGAGCGCCTCTTTATCTGCTCCTGCGCCAAGCCCGCGGATGACCTCGGCCTCTCGTACAGTGCCGTCTGCGTTGACGGTTGCCTTCACATACACGCGTCCCTCCACGCCCTGCCGCCGTGCCTCCCCCGGATAACTGGCTTCTTTGGTCAGAGACGCAAGTCCTCCTTTTACCTTAGGCTCCTGATCAACGACGGTATAGACGCCGTCCTCATCGATAATCTCTTTTTCCTTCTCTTCCTGCTGCTGCATCTCCTGCTGCGCAAGCTTCAACTGTTCGAGCTCCCGATTGGCCTGCTCAATTCGGTTCTTCACGTACTCGTCGTCGGGACGAATCTGAAGCGCTTTCTTGTAAACCGCAATCGCTTCCTCAAAGGAGCTCGCCTCGTAAAGCGAATCCCCCTGTGTTCGAAAGCGCTCGTACTTCGCTGTCTTTCGTTTCCGGACCTGAATGAGACTGTCTGCCTGAGCAAGGGCCTGCCGTGCACGAGGCTCGTCAATAATGTTGGTTGCCTTCTGAAAGGCTGCCTTCGCACCCTGATAGTTTCCGTCACGCAGGAGCTGCTGACCCTCGTTATATTTTTCCTGAAACCTCCTCTCCCGCTTCTGCTTTTCGATTTGCTGCTCCAAATCAGAGATCGCCTGATCCAACGTCTCATCATCAGGCTTGTACTCCTTGGCCTGCCTGTATTTGTCGAGGGCAGCTTGCAGATTTCCAGCCTTGAGCTGACGATCTCCCTGCTCGCGGAAGAACTGAGCGAGTTGATTTAAACTCACACTTCCGGACTCTCCTTCGCCCCCTCCCGCTTGACGCTTCGCGATCTCTTCCTGTCGTGACTCGACCCGATCAATCTTTCGCTGGGCCTCTTCTGCATCCGGCTTCGCGTTCTGCGCGGAATAGAAGGAAGCCAGCGCCCTCGAATATCGACTATTCGACTCTCCCAAGTTTTCCTGTCTGTAAAGAGAATCGGCTTCTGCCAGAAGCTCATTTCCGCGACGAAGATGTCGCTCGTATTGCTCCTGGCTCCCTTCCTGCTGAATCCGCTCAAGTCTCGCCAGTCGTTTCTGTACGTATTCGTCGTCCTCTCTAATTTCCAGAGCCTGGTTGTACATGAACTCCGCATTCTCGTAGTCCTGATTCTCGAAGAGCGAGTCTGCCCGAGATAAATACTCCTCGTACGATCCGCTCGTGGACGCGCCGGAACTCCCCCCCGAACTGAGCATCAGCCATGCCCCGCCCCCAACCAGAAGAAGAAGGGCTGGAATCCCGATCATAAGCGCCGTTCGACTTGAGGACCCGCCCTGAGCCTGCTCGGTCGGCCGCGCAGCTCGATCTTCTGCCCGGGTCGAAAGGACCTCGACTCCCTCCTCTTCTTCAACGTCTTCCTCGGCCGCCTCGGGTTCAACCGGAATGATTGAGTAGGACCCCTCCTCTTCGTCGTATCGGGTCGACGACTCGGTCAGTGCATTCATCAGGGCCTCGATCGACTGGAGCCGCTGGGATGGATCCACCGCCAATGCATCGACGAGCGACTCGCGGACGCCCGGGGCGGAAAAGACATCGGCGTCTTGAACGAGTGCTTCAAGGGGATCGTCGCCTTCCAGTCGATCGGTAGACTCGGGAAGTGCCTCCCCTGTCACCATCTGGCAAATCGTCGCCGCAGCGGCGTACACGTCCGTCCACGGCCCTTGCTGTCCGCGGGGCGTGTACTGCTCTACGGCACTCGTCCCCGGCTGGACGAGATCAGACAGACTCCCGGTCTCGCGGGCCAGTTGAAAGAACGCCCCCTGAAACCCAGTGAGAAGCACATCTCCTCCCTCCAGCAGGCGAATACTGCGCGGCGAGACCCCTCCATGATACAATCCGTTCTCGTGTGCCTTGTGCAGGGCCTCGAGAACCGGCATCATGATGGTCAGGGCCGCCTTCTCGGAAAGTTGTCCCTTGTCTTCCAGGCCCTTTCGCAGAGACATGCTCGGCGGGTGTGGACGAACGCGATAGTACGTACCATTCGCCTCAAAGAGGTCGTAGGAGGACGGAAGGGCCTGATGACTAAGCTCTGCCAGGACCTTCGACTCTTTCCGGAAATACTCAAGCCCTGAATCGAAGAGATCAGCCTCTTCCTCTCCTCCTTTAATTTCTACAGATGTCTTCTCCGGCTCGCGCTCGGCAAGGTGAACCGGGAAAAATTCTCGAATGATGTATTCTTCTTCCGAGTCGACGTCCTGACCCAAGTATCTTATGTCGAACGGACCCGGATTTCCGAGCGTGCGCTTAATCGTGTACCGCTGATTCAGTACGGTGAGCTGAGCCAGTTCCATAGCAGGCTGCCTGACTTAATGATCGAAGTCGTCGGTCCAGTGAGGCAATCAAAAGAAAATTCGCTCTCCTGAATCGGTAGACCCGCCAAAAGCATGCCTCCGGACTTTAATTGGGACCCTCAATGTAGCGATCAAGAGAGCGAAAATGAAAACGAGACGGCTAGCAATCTGTTTCTCTCGGATTTCACATTCCTGCACTAGTGCCTTGTCTTCAGGCTGGGAGTCTAATTCAGGGGAATCCCCGCTCGGAGGAAGCACAACGTCAGTTCGGACTGCCGCGCGCAGTGCATCCGTGACGGAAATAGTCTCCAGGCGACTCTGGATTTGAGAGAACAAAATAAAGGCCTCAGAAGGACGATCTTCTGAGGCCTCATTCGTCTGGATCCCGAAATGGTACCGCGTACGGGATTTGAACCCGTGTTACCGGCGTGAAAGGCCGGC
>CAZSBW010000027.1:0-16229 GCA_964604815.1 uncultured Salinivenus sp.
TCATTGTTTGCCCGAGCGAAGCGAGGAAGTTTGAAGAATTTCAGCGCAACCGGAGCAGACATCAGACATCTTCTTCGCAGGGGCCCCTTGCGGGTCATCCCACGCGGCCGTGATTTTTTGGTTCGTTTTTCGATCCAGCGAAAAATGAACACCAGAGTACGGAAGGGGACCACTTTCCCCTGAGATGGCCCCTACTTTCGATAAACAGTCATGCGTCGTTTGGATAAAATCAGAAACCGATGAGCAGCCAGGCAGATGAGCCGTCTTCGACCGATCATGAGTCCCGATTCGAAAGCCTACGCCGGCTGCTTTTCGAGGGGAACGAGATTCGGAATGGCCGCCAAGTCGCGGAAGGACTGCGCTCGCTCGCCAATCTCGACCGGCCCCAGCTCCAGCAGGCGCTCCGGCCCGAAGCGCTCGACCACGAAGGAGGCCATCACGCTACCGTACACGACGGCGCGCCGGAGAGCTGTTTGCCCGAAGGCCCCGGCCCGCACCAGATGTCCCGCAAGGCCACCCGCAAAGGCATCCCCCGCCCCCGTCGGGTCCTGAATGTCTTCGAGCGGATAGGCCGGCGCGCTGAACACTGCCCCATCGGTAAACAGGAGCGCGCCGTGCTCGCCCTTCTTGATGATGAGCGTCTCCGGCCCCATGCCGCGGACGATCTCGGCCGCCTTCACGAGATTGGGCTCGTCCGCCAGCTCGCGTGCCTCCGAGTCGTTGATCACGAAGCAGTCCACCGCCTGGAGGGTGGTCTGCAAGCTGTCGGGCGTGTTTTCGATCCAGAAGTTCATCGTGTCGGCGATCACGTAGTCCGGATCGTCGACCTGTTCGAGCACGCTTCGCTGCACCCCGGGCTCCAGGTTGCCGAGACAAACGATCTTGCTGTCGGCATAGCTATCGGGAAGGACAGGGTCGAAGTCTTCCAGCACGTTGAGCTGGGTCTCGAGCGTGTCCCGCTCATTCATGTCGTAGTGGTAGCGCCCGTGCCAGAAGAAGGTGTTCCCGTCCCGGTCAACCTCAAGTCCCTCCAGATCGACCCCACCGTCCAGGAGGGTCTGGCGATACTCCTGGGGAAAGTCGTTGCCCACGACCCCCACGAGACGAACGTCGTCGCAGAAGTGACGGGCCGCCAACGTGATGTACGAGGCACTTCCCCCAAGCACCTGCTCAGCGGAGGCAAACGGCGTCTCAATGGAATCAAACGCGACAGTTCCTACAGCAAGTATGCTCACGAAGAAATCAGGGCTTCCTATTGAATCCGAATGAACAAGGCGAAGGTAAGGGACAGCCCCGCACCTTGGCAGCCGCCAAATACGAATTCCATGCCAAAGCGGCGAGAAATCGTCCCGATGAGTGAGTGAATCGGTTCTGCAGCGGCGCGGCCCAAGGCCGACGTGGGAAGCTCCCCCCGCCCCTCCAATCCCCTTTCCTATTGCAGTCTCAAGCAATCCCCTTTGCAAGGGAGTCATCTTGATCGGAGCGAAGCAGGCAATCCCTGTAGGATTGTGAGATTATCCGCCGGACAAATCTCGTCATCTGAATGAAATCCGTTCGGCCTCGAAGAAACGGCCGCCCGGACGGAGGCAATCTAGGATTGCCATCGGAGCGAAGCGACCGAAATTTCTCATGTCCGAACGCCAGTGAGTTTGAGAGTGGGGATCTAGGATCCCCGTCAGTGGAGCGTAGACAGGCGTCAGGACGTTTCTTCGCAGCCGTGATTTTTTTGGTTCGTTTTTGGATCTAGCCAAAAATGAACGTTCCTCTTGGAAAAGGCGGATAACTCATTGGTGGCTGTAAGGTTTGCAAACGAGAAATCAGTCGTCCCGGGATTACTGATACGTGAATGGGTTCTTAAAGACGATTCCGACCAGTAGCGGAGCACGGTCCCCCACGTAGGAGAGAACAAAGTTTACCTACCCGTGCACGGATCAGTAACAAAGTCACACAGATTGCCCGGCAGTTCCCTCAGAATGACGAGCCCTTGAGCCCCCGGAGGGACCTCTTGAACACGCACTGTGGACCGCGCAGTGCCCAAACACCCCGGCACTTACAGCCAGTGCCGAACCTTCGAGGCCAGATACCCCCCTGCGGCAATACCTGCGATCGTGAGAAGCGACTGGGTGACGGAACGACCGCGGCCGTCGGACGTCGCCTCCGACGCTGAATCTGTATATTCCTGAACGGCGTCGGACGCCGTTTCGCCGAGGACCTCGCCCAGCTCCCGGGCCTCACCGACCGCCTCCTTCTGCCCCTCCCGGACGCGCTCCGTTGCCTCGTCGGTGGCCTCGCGGAGCCGCTCCGAGGCCTCTTCCCCGAGCGCCTGCGCCTGTTCCGAGGCGCGACCGGCCGCCTCCTGTGCTTCGCGCCGCGCCTGTTCCCCGACGTGCTGCGCCTCCTCGGCCAAGCGCTGTCCCGTCTCCTCGGCTCGCTCCCGAAGCCGCTCGCCCGAACGGGTGAGCCGCTCGCCCGACCGGGCGGCGCGCTCGCTCAACTGGGCCCGCAGCCGAGACGCCAACTCGCGGGCGTTGCCGCTCAGGTCGCGCAGGCGTTGGCGGGCGTGCTCCGACAGCGACCGCGGCGGCCGCGGTCGAAAGGCCATGGACGTGCCGTATCCGGCCGCCGCGCCAATCCCCATCGAGAGCGTGACCGCGAGCAGGGGATGGCGCTGGATCCAGTTCTGCGCCTGCTGCTTGGCCTGTTCGGCCTTCAGGCGGGTCACCTCCGCTCGCAGCTCCCCGAGGAGCTCGTGCATGTCGCGCTGGGCCTGCGTGCGTTCCTCGTCCGAGTCGGACGACGATTCGGATTGCGGGCGAGAAGATGTCGCTTGTTCGTCACTCATGAATGTTGGGATTGGATCGGTGGTGATCAGTGGAAATGGAAGCAAGCAACGGGCTGGGCTCCGCCCTCGCCTCGTTCGGGTCCTCTTCAGTCACGGAGGAGCGATCCGACGACGACGCCCACCGCAAAAGCCCCGAGCATCGCCGCTTCCTGATGCTCCTGAACCCACATGCGGGCCATCTCGACGGCAAGGGCGGACCGCCCTCCCCGTGAGGAGGGCGCTTCCGGGGGCGCCTCCGGCCCCCACGACTGTTCTTGATCGGGATCGCTGGGGGGCGAAAAGGAAGCGGAACGATCCGCCGAATTGGAGCGATCTTCGGTCATCGGCCAAACAAGTCGTTGGTAGAGAAAGAAAAGGAAACGAGAACGCTCTTGTCGATTAGGAGACTTTCGGTTCAGCCTTCGAACCAGCGCTTCCTCGTCCCGGCCTCACCCAGCCCGTTTCCTCCGGGCACCTCCGGGGGATCTCCCCGTTAACCGGAAAGGCCCCTGCCTCCTGGTATGCATTTCGTTCAGCGAGTATGATTCCCACACCCGTGAAAATAGTTCCCCATCGGATCCTGGCGACGACCGTCCTGCTCGCGAGCCTGCTCGCTCCGCTGCCCGAGCTCGCGATTGCCCAGCGACCAGCCCCTTCGCCCGAACGGGCCTACACCGCAGCGGTCCAGCTCTACAACCAGCGGCTCTACGCCGAAGCGTTGACGGCGTTTGAGGCGTACCGCACCCGGTACCCCAGTCATTCCCAGACCGGCCAGGCTCTCTACCTCGGCGCCAAGGCCGCCCTCGCGGAAAAGCGAGACCGGGAGGCGGTCCGTCTCTTCGAAACCCTTCAGCGCACCCATCCCTCCCACCCGCGTGCCCCTGAGGCCCAACTCAGCCTCGCGCAGTATTTTCTGGGCGAAGGGGAGATCGAAACTGCACGCTCTCAGCTCAACACCATCGTTGACGATCCCTCCTCCCCTGCCCAGGCCGCCCGCGCCCTGTACCTCCTCGGTGAGAGCGAGCGGGACCGGGACAACCTCAATCAGGCCCTCACCCACTTCCAGCGCGTCAAGTCCGAGTACATGCAGACAGACATTGCACCCGCTGCTTACTACGCCGTCGGGACCACGCAGGTCCGGCTGAAACGTTACGATCGGGCCGCCGCGACCTTCGAAGAGCTCGGCCAGGACTTCCCGGACTCCCCCTTCTCCCAAAACCTGGGCACGGCCCTCGCGGAGGTTTACTATCGGCTCGATGAGTACGAGAAGGCCGTCACGGAGCTTCAGGATCGGCTCCCGGAACTGGAGGACACCCAGCGGGCCCGGGCACTCTTTCTCCTTGCCGAGTCGTACAATCACTTGCGGGAGGGCGAAGAGGCCGTGGTCCACTACCGCAAGGTGATCGACGAATACCCCGAGACCCCGTATGTGGGACCGGCCAAGTACGGGCTCGCGTGGCACTACTTCCAGTCCCGGGAGCACCAGCAGGCGGCGAAGAGCTTTGGCCGCGTCCGCCGCGACGAGTCGGGCCGCCTGGCCGAGCGGGCCACCTACTACGAAGCCCTCAGTCGGGCGCGTGCCGGGGCCATCGAACGAGCCATTGAGCTCTACAAGACCGTGGCCGAACAGCACCCCGACTCCCAGCTCGGGGCAGAGGCTCTCTTCGAGGCCGGACTCCTGCGCTACCAACGGGAAAACTACGACTCCGCCGCCGCCTTCTTCCGCGCCCTTCTCCGCAATCATCCGAACGCGGCCCGCCGCGGAGACGCCCAGTACTGGCTTGGCAATGCCTACCTGGTCGACGAAAGCCTCGACCGAGCCCTCAAGGCATACAACAAGGCCATTGCGCTCGACGCGGCACCCGACTCGCTTCTCGTCGAAGTGCGCTTCCAGAAGGCCTGGGTCCAGTACGAAGACGGGCGGTACGCGGCCGCCGCTCCGGACTTTTTGTCCGTCGCCGAATCGCACCCGAATACGTCTCGCGGACGAGAGGCTCTGTTCTGGGGCGGCGACAGTTTCTTCCAGCAAGAAAACTTCGATCGGGCGGGTCGGCTCTTCCGGCGCTACCTGGACGAAACCCCAAACGGCGACCACGCCGGCGGCGCCCGGTATGCCCTGGCCTGGACGCACTTCAAGCAGAACCGCTACAAGTCCGCTGCCCGGCTCTTCCGGCAGTTCCTGGATGCCTACCAGCCGGCTTCGTCGGAGATTCCGTACGAGCAGGACGCACGTCTGCGCCTGGCCGACTGCTATTTTGCCCTCAAACGATACGAGGACGCGATCCAGGTGTACCGCCAGGCAGACGGCCCCGGCACCGACTATGCCCTGTACCGGGCGGGCGAAGCACTCAACTACGCCGGTCGGGGCGACGAGGCCCTCCGCAGCCTGCGGCGCCTTCTCGAACAGTACCCCGACAGCCGGTGGCGTTCCCAGGCTCAGTACCGGATCGCGGACATCTTCTTCCAGCAGCAGGCATACGAAGACGCGCAGGCGGCTTATCGCGACTTCCTGGAGACCGCCCCGAATCATCGCCTTGCGCCGGAGGCCCAATACGGCATCGGAGACAGCTACTACAACGCGGGAAACATGGAAGAGGCCGTGCAAGCGTATCGAAAGGTGCTCGAACAGTACCCCGAAAGCTCGTCGGCCCAAGAAGCGGCGCTGAGCCTGTTCTTTGCCCTCAACGCAGCGGGCCAGTCGGACCGCGCCGAGAAACTCATCTCCTCGATTGAGGAGGCGACGCCCAACGCCGACCTTGGCGACCGGCTTCGCTTCGCCCGCGCAAAGGCGGCCTATCAAAGCGGCCAGTCCGAGCAGGCACTGCGCCTGTTTCAGAAGTTCGTTCGCACCTCCTCCACGACCGCCCTCCTCCCGGAATCGTACTACTACCTCGGCCTGCTTTACGCCGATCAGGACGACCCCGAACCGGCCAAAAACTACCTCCAGCAGCTGGTGGACCAGTACCCCGACAGCGACGTGCAACCCGAGGGCGCGCTTCGACTCGGGGACCTTTACATGGAGGACGAAGCCCACGAGAAGGCGGCAGAAGCCTACACGGCAGCGGCCGAAAGCGAGGCGATTAATGAGGAGATTCGCGCGCAGGCCCGCTACGGGCAGAGCACGGCCCTCCTCCAGCTCGACCGTAACGAGGAGGCCAAAGTGCTCCTCAATCGCATTCTCGACGAGGGTACGGGCGGCCCGCTTCAGGCCTCCGCCCAACTGGGACTGGCCCGAATCTACGAAGATGAGGGCCGGACCGCGGAAGCGCTCAAGCTGTATCGATCGGTGACTGAGGCGGCCAACAGCGAAACAGGGGCCGAGGCGCTCTATCGACTCGGGCGCCTCCTGCGCAAAGAAGGTCAACCCCAAAAGGCCATCGCAGAGCTCGGTCGCATGTCGTCTCTCTTCGCCGGCCACCCCGAATGGATCGCGCGGGCATTGCTCGAAGAAGCCCGCGCCAACCGTCAGATTGGACAAGCCGGAGAAGCCGCCCAGCTGTACGATAAACTTATCGAGTCGTACCCCGGAACGCCCTTCGCCACGGCGGCGAAAGAGGAGCGCGAGGCGCTCTAGTCCTCGGCTTCGTTTCGTGAGCCGCTTCCCCCGAACCATCCGAACGCCCCCATGCCCGCCATTTTGCTCCGCTCTCTTTGCGCCCTCGCCCTGCTGGTCGGGATGGCATCCGCCCCGACCCTCGCCCAGGACGAGGACAAAGAGTCCGAGGACGAAGAAACGCAGAAGCTGCCCGAGATTGCTCCCCGCGAGATCGAAATTCGCGGCGAGCTCCAGCTGTCGTTTCCGTCCCTCGAGCGCCAGCCGCTACGGGGCTTTGCCTCTCCCCCCGTCGTTCCGTCGGTGCCCGAGGACCGCACCCCCTACGTCGAATCCTACAAGCAAACCCTGGACGACCTTCCCGAAAGCCTGCCCGCTCCCGAAGCAGGGTCGCGCCCCGTTGCCTCCCCCAATCCCCCCAAACACGGACTGGTGGAGATCGGTGGGGGCCGATACGTGTCGCGGTTCGCCCGAGCCCGCGTCTCCCTTCCCTTCAGCTCCCGTCAGCGCCTCTCCGTTAAGGTCGACTACACCGGGACCGAGGGCTTCTCGCCCTTCTCGGGGGCAAACGTAGACACTCCTACCGACGAGGCAGAAGCGCGCGTACAGTTCGAAAGCCGTCACGACGCATTTACCCTCCGGGCTGACGGGCATGGATCAGCGGACCAGTACACCCTTTACGGCATCCCCGCTGTCGCTCAGGACACGGCGGCCGAGGCACCCGAACGGACTGTTCTTTCCGGCGGGGCCGCGTTCCGTCTTCACACCCGTGGGTCTGTCGAATCGAGCGTGGAGCTTGGCTACGACTACACCCAATACGAGACGGCTTTTTCCTTCACCGATTCGCCGCGACAACCGGTTTCCACCGAAAAGCGGCTGTCATTTGACGGATCCGCCACGTTCTCGGCGGGTGTCACCGGGGTGCATCTCGACCTGGCGGCGTCGCGCCCAACGGTCGAGAGCAACGTCGCTTCCAGCTCCGCCTACAACGTTGACGGGGGGGCCGCTCTTCAGTTGCTTGAATCAGACCGGCTGTCGGTACGGGCGGGGGGACGCTTCCTGGGGTTCGAAACACCGGCCGCAGGGGGGACCGCCTCCTCGTCGGCGTCGTTCGTCGTCCCTCAGGGCCAAGCCGAATTATCGCTGTCCCCGGCTTTCACTGCCTACGCACGAAATGCCCCCGGGATAAGCGGCGGCTCCGTCTCTGACCTCTACGCCGAAAATCCGTACGCCGCCCACGCGTTCTCGGTCCGCCCCATCGTTATGACGACCGACGCGGAGGCTGGCTTTCGGCTCTCTCTCGGTCCCGCTCGCCTGGAAACGTCTGCAGGCTATCGTTATGCCCCGTCGTACCGATACTTCTCCTCTCCCACCACCGACGAGGAGCCCTTCCCAGTTGACTACGACTCGGCTCGCATCCTGCACGGCGGCCTCCAGTTCGCCCTCCAGGGCGTCACCGGGGTCGAGGCCTCCGCCGGCGTTTCGGTACGGGATGGGACCCTCGTTGGAGATGACGCTGCTATTCCTTACTTTTCTCCCCTGGTGGCCGACGCGATGGTCTCGCTTTCGTTTGCCGACCAGCGCGGCCTCCTCCAGACGACGGGCACACTCGAAAGTCCGCGGCCCATTGATCGGACGGAGTCGGCCGAAGTACGAACGTACGTGTCCGTCGACGTAGAAGGCTCCTACGAAGTGACTCCCTTGCTCGATGTCGTCCTCCGTATTCAAAACCTTTCCCCTCGGGCACCGAAGCAATGGGCCCAATACCCCCGTCCTCCTGCTTCGATAATGGGCGGGTTTCGCGTGCATTGGTGATCCAGATTGTGAGTTCGGCGGCGCGCGAGTTGAGGGGGGCCTGTTTCAGATATGTTGACGAGCCGATAATACCGTTTCCGGTTCGAAATGTCTGCTTGCGAAAAAAGAATGCTTCCCTGGGTGACTGGACATTCCTCCTCATAACGCTCCAACGTTCGGCGGTTTTACGTTGGCCCGTTCAGGGGAAACTCCGCTCATTCGGGCGGACCACCGTTTCCAGGATTCAGACGTGATCGGATGGATTTCGTATAACGGGTATATTGCGACGACATCGGGTTGTCGGACAATTTCAACGGTCACCTGCGTGAACGCTCAGCCGAAAACCCAGCAACTCATACGTTGAGTTTGGGAACCCTCCCCCTCCACCCGTAGATTATGTTGCTCGGCACTCCATCGCCTGCAATGCATTAGAGTCGCCGTACGCCCAGGCAGTTCTCGATGCGCCTGGGGTTTTCGCCCGTATTTTCGCCGAACCGATTTCCTTCAGATATGAGCACCCCGTCGGCCAAAGAGGTCATCAAGGCGTTCGCCGAAATCATGCGCGAGAAACTCGAAAACGGTGAAACGGTGAAGGTGCCGGGGCTTGGACGATTTTCCATCGAACACCAGCCCAGCCAACTGAAGGAAGATGCCGACGGGGAAAGCTACATGGCCCCCCCTCGGAACGTGGTTTCGTTCGAGCCGGAGCAATAACGCACTATTCCTTTTTGGTAGGCCTTCGACACCGACATGTCTGCCCCACTCCCTTCTCTTCTAGCCGACAAGCTGAACGTTTCCGACGAGCAGGCCAAGAAGCTTCTCATTGCCATGCTGCGAGAAGTGAAGAAGCGGGCCTTCCGGGAAGGCGTGCGCCTTCCCGAGTTCGGCACGTTTCGGGAGGAGAACGGCCAACTGACCTTTGAGCCGAGTTCCTCGCTCGCCCGAAGTGTCAACGAGCAGTTTGAAGGCCTCGAGTCAGAAGATCTGGGCACGGCTCCCGAGAAGGAGAGCACAGAGGAGGAGAGCACCGATGAGGGCCCCGACACTATTACTCTCGGCTATCAGGACTCGGACTGGAGCCCGCTGGACTCGGGGGAGGAAGCGAGCCAGGAAGCGGACACCGACGATGAGGCCGCCGACACGGCGGAGTTCCAGGTCCCTGCTGCCGAGGAGGCCGCCGACACCGACGAGTTCCAGGCGGCGGACGTAGACGACGAGTCCCCTGCCGAAAGCGAGAAGGCATCGGCCGCCCCCTCCACGCCCGACGCCCCTTCCGACGACGCCGACCAGTCGCAAACACAAACCGAGGAGCTGTACCCCCTCGTTGAAGACGTGCCGGAAGACTCGGAGGCCGAGGAGGACGAGCCTTCCCCCGACGAGGCCTTCCAGCAGTCCGTGGAAGAGGAGCAGCGGGAGTCCCTCTCCGACATCTGGGACTCCGAGGAGGAATCCGACGACGCGGACAGCCCTGCCGATCCCGAACCGGCGTCGTCTTCCGAATCCGACTCCGCTGCCGAGACGGAACCCCTCGTCGATCCCGAACCCGAACCGGAGCTGGAGGCTTCTCCCGACGACCGAGCCCCGTCAGAGGTCAACGTCGAACCGGAGGCCCAGGAGGCGGCCCCGTCGGAGGCGACCGCCGCTGAAGAGCCGTCCACGGACGAAACGGAGCGCTCGACCGGAGCGCTCGTTTTTGCCGGCGTTCTTGCCTTCCTGTTGGTCGGTGGGGCCGGCTGGTACGTGCTTGGGGAGCGCGGAACCGTCCAACCCCCTCAAACGACCTTCGCGCAACTGAAGACGCAGCTCGAACCACACGCAGAAACGCTTTCCGCACAGGTCCAGAATCTCTCCGCGGAGGATCTTCCCCTCGTCGGCTCGTCGTCCTCCTCCACGAGCCCGACCACCGCCGAGGCCGACGACGAGGCCCCTCCCAGCGCCGAACAGGACGCCGCGACGTCGGAGACCAGTCCCAGTTCGACAGGGGCCTCGTCCGCCGAAACGGAACGAGGAGGCGCCGGGACGTCGGAGACGGAACCCGACACGGCCCCGACGACTGAATCCTCTACCACATCCCAACCCGACCAAACCGACGCCCCACCGCCCCGGGGCCTCGATCCGAGTGCTGGAGGCTATACCGTGATCGTGGGCTCCCGTACTCAAAGTGGTCCCGCTGAATCCCTCTTGCAGAAATACCGCAAGGCGTTTGCGACCGCAGACGTTTCCGTCGGCATTCTTTCTGCGGAGGTTGAGGGCGAGACCCGGTACCGCGTCGGGGTCGGGCAATTTGAGTCCCAGACCGAGGCCCAGGACTTTGTCGAGCGAGCGAGCGGCAAACTTCCCGGGGGCGCCTGGGTCCTTCGTCTATAACCACCGATCGTCGACGACCTCACACTCTCCTGTTGACCTCCCGTCTACATGATCCTTCTCCAGCAAGTCGGCGGCGCTACGCCCGATTCCGTTCAGGCTGCCGCCGCACAAGGCACCTCTTTGCTCGACGTTCTGGTCCTCGGAGGATGGGTAATGATCCCTCTGGTTCTGCTCTCCGTTCTCACAATCTACCTGCTCATCGAACGGCTCGTTACGATTCGGAAGGCCGCGTCCAACCCGGAGACCATCACCGATCGGGTGCGCGACTACGTGCGAAGCGGAGACGTGGAGGGCGCGATCACGTACTGCAAGAAAAAGGACGTCCCCATCACCCGCATTCTGAAGCAAGGCCTCGAGCGACTTGGCCGCCCCATTTCCGAGATACAAGACGCCGTGCAGGCAGCCGGCAAGCACGAAACCTACGAACTGGAGAAGCGCACGAATCTGCTCGCCAGCATTGCCGGCATTGCGCCCATGCTGGGCTTCTTCGGAACCGTCGTGGGCATGATCAAAGCCTTTCAGGAGATTCAAAATCTGCAGGGCAACGTAAATCCCAGCGTACTCGCCGGGGGGATCTGGGAGGCACTCGTGACGACCGCGGCCGGCCTGCTCGTGGGAATCCTCGCGCTTTTCTCCTACAACTTCCTCATCAGTCGCATCCGACGGCTGACCAACGACATGGAGCGTTCGGCCACTGACTTCATCGACCTCCTTCAGGAACCGGTCTCCTCCGGCCAGCGCAGCGACACCCTCGGCTAGGTCGGTTCCGTCTCGCGTGCTTCCTTGCTTTGTCCGGCTGCCTCTTATGCCTCTCGATTTCTCCCCGTCTCAGGAGCCGATGACGGACATCAGTCTCGCCGGCATGACCGACGTCGTCCTGCTGCTCCTGATCTTTTTCCTGCTCACGTCGAGCTTTATTCCGCAGATGGGCATCGAGGTCACACTCCCCCAGGTCGAGAGCTCGGCCCCGATGGAAGAACAATCCGTGACCGTTGCCCTGACCAAGGACGGCACGTACTACGTCAACGGCTCGCCGGTCTCCTCCGCCCGCCTGCTTGACGAAATTCGGGCGGCCCGTACCGGCCAGCAAACCCTGATTCTCCGTGCCGATCAGGGCGCTACCATCGGCCAGTTCGCCTCGGTCGCCTCCGCCGCTCGGGCCCTCGACATGCGCGTCCTCGTGGCCACCGAGCGCGCCAGTCGCTCCCAATGACCGGCGCCGGCGCACCTCTGCTTTTCGACGCCCCCTTACCGCACGATCACCATCGGGCGCGCCTCCGAAAAGCCCCCTGCCTCCAGGCGATAGACGTACACGCCGCTGGCGAGGTCTTTCCTTCGAAATGAGGCGGTATACCGCCCCGCCGGCTTTACGGCGTCGACGAGCGTGGTGATTTCCCGCCCCATTCGGTCGTACACGGCTAGCCTGACGGCGACCTTCTCCTTCAGATCGTACCAGATCGTCGTCTGGCTTCGGAACGGATTAGGAAAATTCTGGGCGAGCCGAACACGCATCGGGGGCGCGTCGACCGCCTCGCTCTTCATCCGGCCCACCCGCTCCATGTTCGTCAGGGCGCGCTCCCACGCCTCGTCGTGATCGTACCACTGCCACGCCAGACCGCCCGCATAGCCCCGGCGGAGGAGGGTAATGGACAGCTCCCCCCACGCCAGGTCGCCGTAATCCGACGCCGCAAACTCCGAAACGACCACCGGCTTGGACTCACTCCAGTGCGATCGGCTGGTGCGAAACGGCGACAGCATCGATTCTGCCCAGTCGTAGTGGTGGACGCTGTAAAAGTCGAGGGTCCCCTTCGGATCACCGCCCGCCGCCACCAGTCGCTCGTCGGTGTAGTAGTGATGCCACTCGGCCTCGGTCCACCGTTCGTACGCGGCTCGCGCCTCCGCCGTCGTCACCTCCCGTCGGGAGCGACGCGACAGTGTTCGCTTGAGGGAACGCAGTCGGGACTTGGAGAGCGCGCTCCGCCCGTCCGGTCGCTTTTTGGGCGACTCGTCGCTCAGCGACTTGAACGTCCACGCCCCCGTCGTCACCTTCGCATCCGGATCGGTCCGGTGAATCGCCCCGGCCGCCCGATTGATAACCCGCTGGATGTCCGACATGGGCACATGTCGGGTAAAGTCCCATCCGTACTCGTGACTCATTCCCTCCGGCTCGTTGAAAATCTCCCACGCGATCACCGACGGATGGTCTTTCACCGCCCGAACCATTGGAATGAGCGCGTTCTGGACGTACGCACGCGTCAGGCTCGGATCGGTGAGGAGGTGATAGGCACGGTCCGTCACCCGCGACGGGTACTTTTCGCGGAGCATGTCGAAGGACCACAAGCACAGGATGACACCGATCTCTTGCTTGCGAGCCACGTTGAGGATCGCGCGGAGGTCATCAAGGGCCGTCGCTCCCGGTCCCACCACAGTCGAGTCCCGCCAGGCCGGCGTGTGCCGCCCGTTTGCATGAAGCCACAGCCGCACGGCATTGCCCTTGTGCTCGCGCACGGACCGGAAGATCTTCTCGAACGTGTCGAGCGCCGGACGACCGGGGCCAATGTCCCGGGCAAACTCGACCCACGCCACGTTTCCCCCATTGAGAAAAATCGGCTCCCCGTTGTGCGACACGCGCTGAAGGGACTGCGCACCAGCCCCCTTCTTCCCCCCGAGCAGAAGCACCAGGGAACCCAGGAGACCAACAACTGACAGGACAGAAGGAAATCGCACGTCGAATGCCAACCAACTCGGTTCCGTAACAGGAGAGAACAACTGCCCTTTCGGGCATCGGCTATGTTCTACGAAGCCCCCCGTCGGATTGCTTCCCAAACAGACAGGTCCCCAAGATCGACCAGTCGCCTTCCTTTTCGTCGCGATGGAACGCCCGGTGCCTCTTCAAACGGGTGAACGTCCTCGGAATGATTCCAAGACCTGCGATTGCAAAGAAGGACGATCGCTGTCAGGCTTCTTGGCGTCGCCCCGCTCCCCTCGCCCCGCTTCGCCCCAAACCAAACAAACCCGTAACGTCTTCGCACGGGATTACAGGACGGCGGGACTTTCATTCATCAGCGCGCCTCCTTATCTAGTGCGGTGGATGGGACCAAAATCTCTTCCGCACTGCTCTCCGGCAGTCCCACGGGACCGAACAGATCCGTGAGAATGTACAAACCCGCGAGAATGTACGCTCCTCTTTCTTCCCAGGAGTCGAGGCTTGTGTTCAACCGCGAGCGAGAGTACACTCCAGAAGCGTCTTCCCGTGTCGATAACGTCGGGTTTGGAGACAGAATTCGGGACTGGGTGGATGCAGAGCGCGTCCCCACGCGTTCCCCGACGGCAGGCAGTAACGGTTCCTGTGCCTCGACATCCCAATAGAGCGGGCGGAAGGGTCCGTTTCCCTAGTTTACTCGACGACCTTCTCCGTTTTCAACTACATCAAACGCGTTATCACCGATGATTGGACACTTCCAGCGTCAGAAGTCACACCATTATTTCGACCTCATCGACCGCGACGAGGACGGGCTCATCAATGGAGAGGACTTTGAAGTACAGGCCAATCGCCTCGCCGATCGGCGCGACCTCTCGGACGAGGATCGCGAGGCCCTGAAGGAGCAGATGCTCGGGTGGTGGAGACAGCTCTGCGCCACCGCCGACGCCAACGAGGACGGTCGGGTGAGCCGCGACGAGTGGGAGCAGTTTTGGGAGGCCATTGTCGCTACTATCGAGGAGGGTAGCGAAGAGGAGGAAGCCCAGATGCTCGAAAGCCTAGAGCGGGCGGCCAAAGTCACGTTCCAGACCATCGACACGACGGATAGCGGCGAAATTACCGAAGAAGAGTATGAGGACTGGCTCGCTGCCTGGGGCGCCGAGGGTACCAGTGAGGCCTTTGAGGAACTCGATCGTGACGGGAGCGGCACGCTCAACGAAGAAGATCTCATGGAAGCCACGAAGGAGTTCTACCTGTCGGACGACGCCGACGCGCCCGGCAACTTGCTGTACGGCAAGCTCCAGTAACGCTGAGAGCGCGCTTTTTCGGCATCCCATCCCCCGTCCGGGAGGATTACTCCTCGGGCGGGGGCTTCTCACTTCGTGCCTTGATGAAGGCCACCAGGCCCGCCAGCTCCCGATCGGACAAGCTTTTGTAAGTGTTCGGCTGGAGGTTCTGATACCCGGCCACGATCTTCGCCCCCGGCTCCGTAATCGACTCCCGGAGATACGCCTCATCCACGGTGAGCGTGGTCCCGTCCTCCATCTCGTGATCCGTCGTTCCGTACAGCCCTTTGAAAGACGGTCCCCCCTTCTTCGACCC
This sequence comes from uncultured Salinivenus sp., assembly GCA_964604815.1. Taxonomy (GTDB): domain Bacteria; phylum Bacteroidota; class Rhodothermia; order Rhodothermales; family Salinibacteraceae; genus Salinibacter. Next base: position 14,839 of record CAZSBW010000027.1, read on the forward strand.
GTCGAGGCTGTGACAACTCCTACACCCTTGCTGGCTGTACAGCTTCTCTCCGAGTTCAACGGGCGAAAGGTCCGCCAGTGAATCAGGAGAAGAATCCGTATCGGAATTCGCAGGGGCCTTTTCCGGCGCCGGTCGGCCCTGATCGCCCGTACAGCCGATGTCGTTCTCACAGCCAATGAGGGAAACAGCCAGCATTAGCACACCGACCCGGACGAGGCCACTGCTCGGCCCTGCGCCCCGATTCAAAACGTCTCGAAACGAAGATGCAAACAGCATGACAGATCAAGAAATCGGAAGAACATCAGCGAAATGACAGGACGAAGGGCGCGTCCCGCACTGTCCCTTCTGCCCGCGCTGGAAGGCGCGAAGCGCTACTCCTCGTCGGTCGGAAGAAGTCCCCGGCTGCTTTCGACCAAAGAAATGAACCCGGCTCGCGTCCCGCGCGGGTCGTCGCCCCGTCCCTTCTCCGCGAGCGAGCGCACGTCGTCGAGCGTGAGGCTGCCCTTGTACTTCGAGTCGCGCAGCAGCATCCCATACCCGGCCACTGCCGCCGCAAAGTGAACGTCCCCGGACACGTCCTCCTCGAGAACGTCCTTTGAGAGCGGACGCTTCAAAAGCCGGCTCGTATCCCCGTCCGGCTCCTTGTAGCGAAGCTTTACCGTCAGGAGTTCGTCGGACGCCGCCGTGTCCTCGCTCGGCTCCGGCTCGTCCTGGTACTTCAGCTCGCCCGCCGTGGGCACCTCCACGTCCGACTCCACGCCCTGCCGGACCACTTCGTAGAGAGCCGTCACGCTGTGGCCCGCCCCCAGCTCGCCCGCATCCGTGCTGTCGTCGGCAAACTCCTCGTCCTCCAACTCCCGGTTCACGTACCCAATGAGCCGGTAGGCCCGCACCTCTGCCGGATTGAACTCCACCTGCACCTTTACGTCCTTCGCGATGGTCTGCAGGGTCGAGCCCAGCTCTTCGACCAGTACGCGCCGGGCCTCCGTCGCTGAGTCGATGTAGTAGTAGTTGCCGTTCCCGTGGTTGGCCAGCGTCTCCATCTTGTTGTCCTTCAGGTTGCCGGTGCCGAAGCCCAGCACCGTGAGCGCCGTCCCGCTCTCCCGCTTCTCCTCCACCAGTCGCTGGAGCTCGGCGTCGCTGGAGACCCCGACGTTGAAGTCCCCGTCGGTCGCCAGAATGACGCGGTTGATGCCGTCCTCGATGTAGTTCTCCTCGGCAACCGCGTAGGCCTGCTGAATGCCTTCGGCTCCCGCCGTGGACCCGCCGGCCCGCAGCCGCTCGACGGCGGTCTTGATCGAATCGGTCTCGGTGCCGGGCGTCGACGCCAGCACCAGCCCCGACGACCCGGCGTACACGACCATAGCGACCCGGTCCTCGGGCCGCAGCTG
>CAZSBW010000028.1:0-16223 GCA_964604815.1 uncultured Salinivenus sp.
TCGAGCGTCTGCCCACTGTCGGCTCGTCCGATGGTGGGCTTTTTTTGTTGCAGATCGGGAAGAGAAACGATCATCCCTGAGGGGCTATTTGCAGAATGCTGGTACGTGAATGGGTTCTTAAAGACGATCTCCGCTGATAACATAACACGGTCATGGAGATCCGAGATCTCCTTCCTCGCACGGAGAATATTTTTTAACTACCCGTGCACGGATCAGTAGACTCTCGGTCCCCCTTACAACTGTTGTCAACATGGCTTCCCCGTCTAGCGCCTCCCCGAACACTGGTCCATTCCTCACGATTGCCGGTCCCACGGCCGTAGGCAAAACAGAACTAAGTCTGAAGGTCGCAGAGGAGTTGGACGCAGAAATCGTTTCAGCTGACAGTCGGCAGGTCTACGAGGAGCTTACGATTGGCACCGCCAAGCCCAGTCCGGAAGCGCAGGAGCGCGTGCCCCACCACTTCATCGACGAACGGTCTCTCCACGATCCTTTTTCGGCCGGAACCTACGCCGACGAGGCCAACGAGCGCATTCGCTCCATTCGGGAGCGAGGGCAGTACCCTCTCGTGGTGGGCGGCGCCACCCTCTACCTGCACGCCTTGCAGTACGGCCTCGCGGACATTCCCGACGTGGACGACGCGGTGCGCGAGCGGCTCAACGAGCGGCTCGACGAAGAAGGCCCGGAGGCGCTCTACGAAGAACTCAAGGAGGTGGACCCGACCCAGGCCGAAAAGAACGATCCAACGAAGACCCAGCGCGTGATCCGAGCCCTCGAAGTGTATCACGGAACGGGAAAACCGCTCACCTACTACCATGAGAACCAGCCGGAGCCGCCGTTTTCGTTCGCTACCGTCGTGCTCAACCGCGACCGAGACGAGCTTTATGACCGCATCAACCGACGCGTGGACCGCATGCTCGACGAGGGCCTGCTCGACGAAGTGCGGGCCGTCATGGAGATCGACGGCGTACAACTCGACGAGCCCCCGCTAAGCACCATCGGGTACCGCGAGCCGATCCAGCACCTGCGCGGCGAAATAGAGTACGACGAGATGGTTCGGCTCATCAAGCGCAACACGCGGCACTACGCCAAGCGGCAGCTCACGTGGTTCCGCCGCTACGACGAGTACGAGTGGATGGACGCGTCTGCGACAACGCCCGACGACGTACTCGCCTATCTGGACGCTCTGTGATTGGGTCGGATACCGGTGTTCTGCCGATCAGTTCGGCCAAAGCTCTCGCCCCGTTTGCAACAGGGATCGAAGCGAGTCGGCGTAGAGCTGGAGGCCCCAGAGGGCGGCACCGCCCCATCCAAGAATGATCCAGATCCAGTACGGCCCGTCAATGTAGAACAGATACGTTCCGATGGAGAAGGCGCCGAGCCAGAACCAGGGCCAGGCGGATCGCTCGTCCATCACACCGAGGGCGAGCACGGGGAGCACGTACCAGGGATGCACGGTGGTGCTCAACGCCAGAAACAGCCCGACGGTCAGTAGCGCCGCCCCTCGAAAGGACCAATCGCGCCGCCAATCCAGCACGTACAACGCCGGCAGGGCGGCGAGAAACAGATAGCGAAACGCCGGGCCGATCTGCTTGCTCCAATCTGCTCCCGTCACAACCCAGAAAATGTACTTCACCAGGTAGTAGGGGCCAGCATTGAACTCTAAGAGGTGGGCAAACAGATCCACCGACGCCTTCAGGTGAGGCAGGACGTACGGCGCGGCATACGGCAGGCTCAGTCCCGCCGCGACGAGCGCCCCGGGCCAAACCGCCGCCCATCCGTATCGACGAAGCAGAAATGGACCAAGAACGAACGGCCAGATTTTGATCATGCCCGCTCCGGCCACGGCCGCCGACGCCAGTCGCCCGGAGCCGTGCCGCACTGCCCAAACCGCCCCGACGACAAACGGGAGGAGCAGTGCTTCGGTGTGCCCCTGCCCGGCTGTTTCGAGGAGTACGAGCGGATTCCAGGCGTACAGCAGAAGATTGCGCGGCGTTGCCAGTCGACTTAGCAGAAGCACCCCCCCGAACTCGGCGGCCGTGAAGAGGCCTTTCAGGGCATAGTACGCCGCGTGCCAGCCCACGCTGGCGTAGATCCACCCGCCCACAGCAAACCCAACCTGTGCGAGCGGCGGATAGACGCTGTAGTAGGGCTGTGAGTTGAGCTCGTCGTAGATCGGCGCCGCCTGAAACGCCGCGAGTGCGTCGTGCTCGGGCGGGAAGCGATAGGGATTGATTCCTTCGATTTGGAGCCAGCCGTCCCACACGTACCGATACAGGTCGTCGGTGAGACCGGGCAGGAGCGGCAAAAAAGCAAGTCGAAGGAGCAATGCCCCCCAGAGTATCTGTTCTTTCGTAAGCGGGTCGCGGGTCCAGAGCCCAAAAAGCCCCGCGCACGCGACGAACGAAAGGGCTACAAGGCCGGGCCATGTCTCCGGAGTCGACGCCAGCAGCGGACACGTCAGCAGCGAGAGTGCAGTTCCGCCGACCAGGAGCCGGTTGGTGCCAACGTGGGTGTGCCAACTCGTGCCCATCGTTCGGCCTGCTCAGCGAATGACGGCTGCCTTTTCAAGAACCGGGGACTGCTCCGGGGCGTTGACGCGGAAGAGGTAGACGCCGGACGGCACGCGCTCCCCGCGCCGATCGCGCAAGTTCCAGTCGCGCCCCCCGTCGCGGGTTCGAGCAGAAAGCTCCCGCACGAGCCGTCCCCCCGGCGTGTAAATCCGAATCGTTGCCTCCGGGGGCAACCCAGCAATTTCAACCTTTTCTCCGTGCTCCGCTGCCCGATACGGATTCGGGTAGACGAACACGTTGGAGAGATCGTCGGCGGGTCTCGTGAGGCGAACCGTTCCGCCCTCGTCGGACAACCGACGGCCGTCGGCTCCAACCATTTCGGTGACCGTCAGCGACGACTCCTCCCCGCTCGCCCCGAGCACGAGTCCCTCCACGTGAAGGACAACCGTGTCGGAAGAGTCGCCTTCCACCTGCACGTCCGCCACTCGGCCCCGCGGACGGAGCGTGTATCGATCCCGTTCCCGGGCCGCCGACGGATCGAGGGGCGCATTGAAGGCCAGTCGCGCGCGGTTCTCACCGACGATCATAGCTTCTTCGATGAAGAGAGACCGCCGGTCGTCCGCCGGGAACGACACGTTCACGGCCGTTTGGTCCACGTCCAGGCCGGTCGCGTCGACGATCCCACTCCACGACAGCTGTCCGGATTGGCCGGCGACCGCCCGCGAAAACCGCAAAATAACCGCCTGCCCGCTTTGCGCACGGACCAGGCGTTCGGGAGACGTGTCTTCCGCACCGAATTGAAACTGCTCGACCTGAAGGTCAGGGGCCAAGACCTCGGCAAACTGGATCTCGACGGTGGACGGGCCGGGATAAGAGACGCTGTCCACCGTGGCCGGCGGGTGTGGGCGAACGGGTCGGGCCGGGGAAAACGGCGACTGCGCCCCCTCTTTCCAGGCTTTCAGGCGGTAGCGGCGCGTCGTCTTTCCGTCGAGCGTGGTCGAGGAATCGGTGGTCGTGACGATGGGGGCCAGATCCGAGTCATCCGACGCGGGACGCCCGTAGACCGTCACGGAGTCGACCCCCGGAGCCCGCCATGTCAACTTCGTTGACGAAGCGCCCCCGGGACGCGCCCGTACCCATCTGGGGGGCGCAACGGCCAGCCCGGCCGGATCAACCGCGTAGCGGGCCATCTTTTCCTCGTTCGTTCCCGTGAGGATCGACGGCGTGCCCGTACCGGACACGTCCGCGGCGAGCATGCCACTGTCCAACGAAATCGATGAGCTCCTGTCCTCGTAGAGCACCTGCCAGGCGCCACTCGCCGAGCGATCCAGGACCAGCAGTGAGGGCGGGTGGGCGATGACGATCTCGGAGCGACCATCGCGATCAAGATCGGCGGATTCGAGGAGTCCCCCTCTATTTTGCCTAGAGAAATCTTCTTTGAGTGCACTTGGGATCGGCAAGCGGAACGCACGCTCGTAAGCGTCCTCCCCAGCCCGTTGCCAAACTGAATAGTAGCTGATCGACGGAGCTCCTGACGTTGTGGTCACCGTCGCGAAGTTCGTCCGGCCGGTTCCCGTGAAATCTCCCACAGCAAACTGTTCTTCGGCGTTTTGCCGGTCAGTTTCAACGGTCCACGCCGTTTCAATTTGGTCGTCTCCGGTGGCTTCGTACACGATCAGGTCCCCGTCCTGATCACCAACGAGAAGATCCCTGCGGCCGTCCCCATCAAAATCACCGGTCGCCGCCTGCGTGGTCAAACGGTTTCCACGCGAAGAGTCAGGACCAGGATCAGTGGGATTGGTGAGGCGAGCAATTTCTTGGAACCCAGACGGCTTTCGTTCCAAGACCTTCCACTGCTTTTGGCGCGTCCCGATTACTTCGCCTTGTCCATCTGCATCCAAGTCTGTGAGGCGGGCTCCGTTAAGGGTGTCGCCCGGGGCGTCGGACACCCGACTCGTGTCCGCAAAGATCAAGTCCGTTGGAGGAGCGGTCGAGTTTGGTTGCTCCAAAAGAAGGGTTTTTTGCTCCCTCTGAAGTAGCAGCTCCTGTAATCCATCCCCGTTCGTGTCACCGGCATCTCTCGGCACAAAAGGGTCAGCGGTGACGAGGGTGTCCGCCGGAGCGAAGTCTGATCCCGTCCACTCAAAGGTTCGCAGCGTATCGGTGCGCCCCTCATTTTTGAACTGATTCAGGAGGATCTCGCTCAATTCATCACCGTCGAAGTTTACGGCTGTCGACAGAAGTTTCCCAGGGGACAACGATGGACTAGTGCGAGTCAAGAGGCCCGTGTTCTCGTTCGAAGCCGGGATGTGGAGGGTCGTGTCGGTCGTCGTCGTGAGCCCACTTGAATTGGTGGCGTCAAGTTGGATGGCTGCCTGCCCCCCGTTTCCCGTTTCATCGGGCCAGGTGAGGCCGTGGCGACGAGCCTTGCTCTCACTCAGAACCGTCTTCCCCCGATTCCCAATTTGAACCTCCATTCGTACCCGGGTAACGTCGTCGGATTCCACGTCCGCAACAATTCCGTTCTCTCCCTCCACACGGCCCACACCGATAAACTCGACGCGCACCTCTGGTTGGGACCGGTCTATGCGAATGCGCCGACGGTCTTCAATTGTCCGGTCGTCGTGAAAGGTCGTGACGAGCCGAAGGGTGTATTCCCCCTCCTTCAGTTCCGAAAGCGCCTGCGTGGACCATACACCGAGCGTGTCTCGAAGCACTTGGCGGGACGTGGGAGGGGTGATTTCAACCCAGGGATCGCGCCGCTGTCCGAGGTTACGGGTGCCCTTGGCGTAGTACACGGCGTAATGGTCGAACGCGGGATCAATCGCAGTTCCCGTAATAGCGAGGGAAGAATCTCCTTCTACACCGTGATTATGCTCGGGGGCGGTGATCTCCGTTCGGGCTGGATAGGCCCGCATCAAGGACTGTTCGACATTTAGAAGTCCGGCTCCGGTCTCGTGATCCCAGTTCGCGCGTTTGATGTCGTCTGCCGCGGCGGTGAGGATACTGCGGATCGAGGCAGGCGATAACGACGAATCGGCTGACCGGAGAAGAGCCGCCGCTCCGGCCACCTGTGGGGCCGAGAACGACGATCCGCTGTAGGGACCGTACAAATCCTCCAGTTCAGGTGACTCGTCTGCTCTCAGCTTGTCCGCCGGAAGGTCGGCCGTAAAAACGTTGCTCCCGGGCGCCCCGAGATCCACACCAATTCCAAACTGACTCTGGTTCACCTGAGGAAGCATTCCGTCCTCCCCCAGCCAGACAACCGACACCACCTCCGGATAGTCCGAGGGATAATGCGGATCGTCCGTGAGTTCATTTCCCGCTGAGGCAACCACAACGGTCCCTTGGTCAACAGCATACTCGATCGCATCTTCGATCAGGGGTACGGCCCGCCCCTGGCCGAACGAGAGATTGAGAACGTCGAGTTCGTTCTCGGCGCCGTACATGATGGCCGCCGCGATGTCGTCGGCCCGCCCCGTCCCGTCTCGACCAAAGGCCCGAAGCGCAACGAGCCGCGCGTCGGGGGCCACCCCGGCAATGCCTTCCAGTACGTCATCGGGGGCTGCGGTGGCGACGCCGGCGACCGCCGTCCCGTGACCACTCGATTCTTCCTCCAGGTCGGCGGACGGATCCGGATCGCGATCCGCAAACTCCCCGCTCTGGATGGCCGAGGGGCGATCGACAAAATCGTACCCAACTACGTCGTCTACGTAGCCGTTGCCGTCGTCGTCGACGCCGTTCAGGTCTCCCCCCTCTTCGACCGGAATGGGATCGAGCTTTCCGTTGCCATTGACGTCTTCGGCCTCGTTGATCGAGAACTGATCTGCCAGATCGGGATGCTCCAGAAAAATGCCCGTGTCCACCACGCCGATACGAACGTCGGTCGTCCCGCTGGTCACCGACCACGCATCGAGCGCGTGGATTACGTCCAAGTGATCGAGGCTATCGGCGAGGGCATTATCGTCTCGCAAAATCGGGTCGTCCGGGGGGAAGAGGGAGCGGTTCTTTTCCCGTTCGGCGTTCACGCGAAAAGAAACGTTCTCATGCGCATAGCGAACGTCAGCATGCTGTCGCATCCGGGTGCGAAGACGACGAAAGGAGGCCGAATCGCGAACGCCGAGTCGGAAAGCCGGAATGGGCAGTGTCCCTTCCCCATTTTTCTGACGCGTGCCCCGGGAATCAAAGACCGACGAGATGGAGGTCACATTTGCAAACAGTGAGTCGGCGGTCTGCTTGGAAACGGTCCCACTGCGAAGAGTTTGCTGCAACGGAGAGGTCTTTCCATCGTCGGGACGTACGATCAACTCAATAGATTCTCCCTCCCCACCGGGCTGGGAGTAGGCGAGGTCGGCGAACAACAGGGCACACCCCACTGCAGCAAGCATCAGTGCGGTGAAAATTTTTGTCTTGGGTCCCATTTTCCAATGACAAAAATAAGAAGCGAAAGTCACATCTCGGTCTCTGAACGGTCTCTCACAGAACCCGGAGCTCCTTCGACGTACTCGTAAGGTTCTCGCAGCCGTCGGATTGAAGAACTACGATGTCCTCGATTCGCACGCCGTAGTTGTCCTCCGGCACATACACTCCGGGCTCGATCGTGACACACGCCCCCACCGGCAATTCATCGTCAACAGTCCTCGACACTCGAGGCCATTCATGAACCTCTAGTCCAATGCCGTGTCCCAACCCATGTGCAAACTGCTCCCCCATTCCTGCCTCCTTTATTGACTCACGGGCCACCGCGTCTAACTCTTTGCCTGTGAGACCGGCTTGTGCCGCCTCCAACGCTTTCTCCTGAGCAGTTCGAACAACCTCATAGCCCCGACGGGCTGGCTCCGGCGGGGGGCCAACCGCGACCGTCCGAGTCATGTCTGAGGCATATCCGTTCCGATAACAGCCCATGTCAATCACCACGAGGTCGCCGGACTGCAAGGATCGATCAGTGGGATTTGCATGTGGAAGCGCCCCATTTCCTCCAGATGCCACGATTGGATCGAAGGAGACCCTCTCTGCACCTCTCTTCAAATGTTGATACGTAATCTCGGAGGCAACCTCCCGCTCAGTGATCCCAGGCTCAAGCACGCCCAGAATGTGCTCAAACACGGATTCCGTAATCCGTTGGGCTTGTCGGATTTGCTCGACCTCAGCTGGATCCTTTGATCCGATCTGGTCGGTTAGGATGTCGGCTTGCCCCTCCCACGCGATATTGGGGAAATGCTCTTCGAGCTGGTCTCGCTTCGCAACGGTTACGTGATCGGACTGAAATACCACGCGATCGAGACCATCCAGGTACTCCAGTTCCTCAAGTCGAGAGAGAAGCCCGTTTTCTGCTATGATGACCTCGGCCCCATCAATCTCTTGTCGGGCCTGTTCGGTGTATCGGCCGTCCGTAACAAAAACAGCATCCTCCTTCCCCACGAGGAGAAGGCCATTCGAGCCTGTGAAACCACAGGCCCACCGAATATTGGGAAGTGAGGAGAGAAGAACGGCGTCGGTATTGCTCTCGACACCCTTACTTACATGTGTAAGTCTGTTTTTCATTTATTAATTTCTTATTGCAATAACAGAAAAAGCCCTCGGGGCAAGTGGAGGGTGATGGAGACCGAAACGTATTCCGACCCTACTCTCGGCTATTCCGTCCCGAATAGTAGTTGGGAGACTCCTTCGTAATCTCTACGTCGTGTGGGTGGCTTTCCCGGATGCCAGCGGTTGTCGTCCGTACGAACTGACCCTCCTCATACAACTTCTCAATGGTTTCGCAACCCGTGTATCCCATAGCCGCCCGCAAGCCGCCCGTCATCTGGTGGATGACTTCGCTGAGCGTGCCACTATACGGGACACGGCCCTCAACACCCTCCGGCACGAGTTTTTCCAGGTCATCCTCCGCGTCCTGAAAATACCGATCCTTACTTCCGGCCCCCATTGCATCGACTGACCCCATGCCCCGATAAGACTTGTACTTGCGTCCTTCATAGATAATCGTTTCGCCCGGACTCTCCTCCACACTTGCAAACAACCCCCCGATCATTACGGAGCTCGCTCCGGCCGCCAGTGCCTTCGGGATGTCCCCCGTCTGTTTGATTCCACCATCGGCAACGATCGGAATTCCCTCTGACTGTGCAACCTCGGCGCACTCCATGATGGCGGTCAGCTGCGGAATGCCGACGCCGGCCACAACCCGCGTCGTGCAAATCGATCCCGGCCCAATTCCGACCTTCACACAATCGGCGCCCGCCTCAATCAGGTCACGCGTTCCTTCGGCGGTGCCAACATTGCCGGCGATGACCTCCACTTCTCCCTCGAAGCGCGCAGATACCTCTTCGACGGTCTCAATGACTCCCTCGGCGTGCCCGTGCGACGTGTCTATGACCACAAAGTCGACCCCAACTTCCACGAGTGCAGCGACCCGATCAAGCACGTCGGGCGTGATCCCTACAGCAGCCCCCACACAGAGACGACCGTGCTCATCCTTGCAGGCATTCGGGTGTTTTCGTCGCTTGCGAATGTCCTTGAAGGTGATGAGTCCCTTTAAATAGCCCTCATCGTCAACGACCGGCAGTTTCTCGACCTTGTGATTCTGGAGGATCTGAACGGCCTCGTCGAGCGTCGTTCCGACGGGCACCGTAACGAGATCCTCCTTCGTCATCATATCTCGGATGGGCGTATCTCCCTCCAGCTCAAACCGAACGTCCCGGTTCGTCACAATCCCCACCAGCTTATTGGACTCGTCAACGACCGGGATGCCCCCAATGGAATAGTGACTCATCTTATCCCGGGCACCGGACACCGTGTCGTGCGGAGAGATGGTAATCGGGTCCATGATCATCCCATTCTCCGACCGTTTCACCCGACGAACCTCGGCGGCCTGCTGTTCGACGGACATGTTTTTGTGGAGTACGCCCGCTCCCCCTTCACGGGCCATGGCAATGGCCATATCGGCCTCGGTCACCGTGTCCATGGCCGCCGAGAGAATAGGCACGTTCAACTCGATATTCGGCGTCAGATGCGAAGACGTATCCACCTCTCGGGGCATGACCGAGGATCGTGCCGGTACGAGCAGTACGTCGTCATAGGTAAGTCCTTCTGCCCGAATCTTCCGTTCGAGCGCCGATTCGAGGGAACCGTTGGTTGCGGTTTCGTCCATCTGCATGGGAATGGGGGGCATTATTGTTCAAGGTCAACACGTTTCCGGAGCGCGCGGACTTCGTCGAACGTCAAGCGGCGCCACTCTCCGCGCTGGAGTTGGCCCGTCGTCAGGGTTCCGTATTTTGCCCGTTCGAGCTGCACGATGTCGTGGCCGAGCCGCTCCATCATCCGCCGGATCTGGCGATTCCGTCCCTCGTGCAGCTCGAGCGCGACATCGGTTTTCGTGTTCGGGTTCAAGTAGGCCACCTGATCGGCCGCGGCCGGTCCGTCCTCCAACTCGACGCCCCGACGGAGCGCGTCGATCTGGTGGGGCTTTACGGGCTTCTGGGTGCGGACGTAGTAGATCTTCGAGACCTCGTAGCGCGGATGCATGAGCCGGTGAGCAAGCTCCCCGTCATTGGTGATGATTAACACGCCTGTCGTATTTCGGTCCAGCCGCCCCACCGGAAAGAGCCCCGAAGGATTGTCATCAGGAACGCCTACCACATCGAGGACCGTTTGGCGGTCCTTCTGGTCCTCCGTGGTGCTGATGGTGTCCTTCGGTTTGTTGAGCAAAATGTGTTCGAGCGTCCGAAGCGTAACGACTTCTCCATTGACGGTGACCGTCTGCCCCTCGTGGACGCGGGTGCCGTGCTCCGTCACGCGTTCCCCGTCAATCTTAACGCGCCCCTGCTCCACCAAGTCGTCTGCATCTCGTCGCGAGCAATAGCCTGTGTGGGAAATGTACTTGTTGATTCGCATTCCCTCCTTTTGGGCGGAGTCGTCCTTCGGTGCCATAGGAGAGATTCTTTATTCGAAGTCAGCAGGCGACAGTCAAACATGGCGTCTCTCGAAAAAGGTCCTCACTCCTCTTCTGCCGAAGAAGATTCCGAACCCCCATCCGTTGATTCACTCTCGGCGAGTTCGTCCGGGAGATCGACGGAGACGTCATCTTCAGCGTCGAGTTGGAGAAGTTTTGCACGCTCCTCGTCGAACGCCGGATCATCCAAAAGCTCCTCCACTTCGCGGAGCGTGGGAAGGTCTTCAACGCTGCTCAGTCCAAATTGCTCGAGGAAGAGCGATGTCGTGCCGTAAAGCAACGGGCGTCCCAGAGAATCGGCCCGGCCCTCCACATCGGCCAGTCCCATTTCCAGAAGCTTTCGAATCGCATAGTCCGAGTTGACACCGCGAATGAAGTCGACCTCGGGACGGGTCACGGGCTGTCGGTACGCGATCACGGCCAGGGTCTCCATGAGCGAGCGGGAAAGACTGGTTTCCTGCTCACCAATAAACAGGGTTTTGACGAACGGCGAGAGCGCCGATCGTGTGGCCATCCGGTATCCCCCGCCCCACTCTTTAATTTCAAGGGCTCGCTCTGCTGCCCGGTACTCCTCGTTCAGGCGCTCAACTGCGGTCTCAATCTCCTCCACGTCAAGATCCGTACGTCCGGTTACCTCCCCGATGATCTCGGCAAGACGCGCGGCCTCAACCGGCTCGTCAGCAGCAAAGATGATTGCCTCAACCGCTTCTTCGAGACTATGATCGACGGCAGCGGACCCCGCGCTCTGCTCGTCGGCTTCAGACGGCCGCTTTGCATCCAGGTCTGAACCGCTCTGTGGATCCCCGTTGGAGTTTGGCATTATGTTGCAATAACGGAAACAGGTGCTGGGCTATTCAACGTCTGAGGTCCCACTCCCCATGGCTCCATCTCCCGACGGCTGTGGAACGTCTTGCAAGGCGGGATCGTCGGGCTGCAGTGGCTTCTCCTCCCGCTCCTCGACGACGAAGCCGCTTTTCTCCTCCGAAAGCTGAAGACGTAGGTAATGTTGTCGGGCAAGTTCGAGGACAGCCAGAAAAGTGGCAACGGCAAAGCCCTTCGAGCGCCGTTCCACCAGATCGCGGAATGAAACGCGCGGTTCGTCCATGAGCCGATCCAGAACGTACTGCTGCTGCTCTTCGACCGTGTGCTCGACCGGCTCCACTTCGTGAATGGGCTCCGTCTCGTCCTCATCCTCCTCCAGCATCTCGCCAAGGGCTTCGACCAAATCGTAAACGGACGCGTCAACGTTCACCTCGTGGTCCTCCTCCACGCGCTCCCGATGGTCGGACGCATCTCCCCGGGTAAAATGCTCACGACGCCGCTCGCGCCGTGTGGCGAGCTGGTCGGCCGCCTCCTTAAAGCGAACGTACTCGAGGAGCCGCTCCACCAACTCCCGACGCGGGTCCACCTCGTCCCCTTCCTCGTCAGTTTCCGTCGACGGCAGAAGCATCCGAGCCTTTATGTTGATCAGGAGGGCGGCCATGTAGATAAAGTCCCCCACGCCGTCGAGGTCAATTTCCTCAAGCACACGCACGTAGGCCAGATATTCATCCGCGATGCGGGAAATGGGGATGTCATACACGTCGATTTCATCCCGCTTGATAAAGAACAGCAGGAGGTCCATCGGGCCCTCAAACTGCTGTAACTCGACGCGATACATGGCGATAAAAGTCGTACTATATTCAGCAGACCACACCGGATCGCCCTCTTCTCCAAACCTTTCACCCCTCCAACCTTCAACCAACTCTCACTTCCTCTCTCTCAATTTTCCAATCTCACAATCTGCAACCGATGGCTCGTTCTCTTCCAGACACACGATCCGCCTTCATCCATCGTACCCGTTCGGATGCTTCTGATGCCATTCCCAGGCACTCGCAATAATGTCTTCCAGCGAAGGATACGCCGGCTGCCAGCCAAGTTCGTTTCGAATTTTGTCGCTACTAGCAATGAGCTCCGGAGGATCGCCTGGGCGGGGCGGCCCGACTTCCGACGGAATGGTCTCACCGGTCACAGAGCGCGCCGTGTCGATCACTTCACGAACGCTGTATCCATTGCCATTGCCAAGGTTATAGACATAACTCTCGTCGTCAAGCGCGTCGAGGGCCAGAACGTGGGCTTGCACGAGATCCAGCACGTGAACGTAGTCTCGAATGCAGGTGCCGTCCCGGGTGTCGTAGGTGTCCCCGTAGATCTCAATTTTTTCCCGTTGCCCAAGCGCGACCTCGAGCACAATCGGAATGAGGTGAGTCTCCGGGTCGTGATCCTCGCCGAGATTGGGGGACGCAGCCCCAGCGGCGTTAAAGTACCGGAGCGAGGCATACCGGAGCGCGTCCAGTTCATCCATCCAACGCAGATTTCGTTCAAGGATGAACTTCGATTCCCCGTATGGACTGCCCGGGTCAATTTCCTCCTCTTCGCTGATGGGAATCGTCTCGGGGCTCCCAAACAGGTTGGCCGTCGACGACAAGATGAAGCGCTCCGTTCCGTGGTCGACTGCCGCACGCATCAGATTGATGCCGGCCCGAACATTGTCGTCGAGATAAAGAAACGGCTTCTCCATCGATTCCCCGACGAGGGACTTCGACGCAAAGTGCATGATCGCCTCGGGCTGATGCTCGCCCAAGACGGAATCCACAAACGACCGATCACGGAGATCCCCTTTAACGAATGCTGCCTCCTCTCTGACAGCTTCGCGGTGGCCCTGAGAAAGATTGTCGACGACTACGACTTCATGCCCCTCCTCCACCAGAACGTGGACCCCAACGCTTCCAATGTAGCCGGCCCCGCCGGTCACCAGTATCTTCATCATGCAGGACGATCTTCGAGGAAAAACGGATGCTGTAGGATGCTGTAAGAGGCGCCATGCCGAAAGCACGTCTCCTACGCGAAAGGCGAGAGCCTTAAAGGCCCTCGCCTTCACGCAGATAACGATGTCGGCCCAGAGAAAGACGGACACGCTAGGAGCCGCTTTCTCCATTCTCTTCCGAGACAAACGGCTTGCGGGTCAGTCGCATCTTGCCGTCGTCCTTCACTTCCAGGAGGTGGACCTTCACTTTATCGCCAACCTTGAGGTAGTCTTCAACGTTCTCGACGTAGTCATGGTCGATCTCCGACACGTGTAGAAGACCAGTCTTCTCCGGCATAATTTCCACGAAGGCGCCAAAGTCGCGGATGCCCTTCACCGTGCCGATGTAATCCTCGCCTTCTTCCGGCACGGCAACAATTTGCTTCACGCGCTCGATGGCCGCCTCAGCATCGTCCTGATTGGTGGCAGCGATCGTCACGAGCCCTACGCCGTCTTCCTCGTCGACCGTGATCTCCGTGTTGGTTTCCTTCTGAATGCTTTTCACGACCTTTCCGCCCGGCCCAATGACGGCCCCAATGCGCTCCGGATCAATCTGGAGCTTGGTGAGGCGCGGGGCGTACTGCGAGAGCTCCTCGCGCGGCTTCTCGATCGTGTCCTCCATCTCATTGAGGATGTAGTGGCGGGCTTCACGAGCCTGCTTGAGTGCTTTCAGGAGCACGTCTCGGGACAGTCCCTCGATCTTCATGTCCATCTGACAGGCCGTCACGCCGTCGCGTGTGCCCGTGATCTTGAAGTCCATATCGCCGAGGTGGTCCTCCTGGCCGAGGATGTCGGTGAGCACAGTCGTCTCTCCCTCGTGCTGCACCAACCCCATCGCAATGCCGGCTACCGGCTTCTCGATCGGAACGCCGGCGTCCATAAGCGCCATGCTGCCCGCGCAGACGCTGGCCATCGATGAGGATCCGTTCGACTCCATCACGTCGGTGTTAATCCGAATCGTGTAGGGAAAGGTATCTTGGTCGGGGATAACGGGACGAAGCGCCCGCTCGGCCAGCATGCTGTGGCCAATCTCGCGGCGCTTCGGGCCGCGGAGGTAGCTGGCCTCGCCTACGGAGAACGGCGGGAAGCGATAATGGAGGTAGAAGGACTTATCCGTATCGGCAAAGACCTCGTCCACCGGCTGCACGTCTTCGGAGGTGCCGAGGGTGATGGACCCAAGTACCTGCGTCTCGCCCCGCGTGAAGATGGCAGATCCGTGCACACGCGGCAGATAGCCCACCTCCATCCAGAGGTCGCGGACGTCCTGCTCGTTTCGGCCGTCGATACGGCGGCCTTCATTCACGATCATGGACCGCATCTCATCGTTCTCCACCTCCCCGATCGCGTCGTGGATGTCGTCGCGGGTGTAGCCTTCCGGGGTTTCATTGCTGTCGCCCAGGAGATCATCGGTCGCCTCTTCCTTGATGGCATCGATACCGGCATAGAAGTTCTCCTTGCTGTACTCGCCGCGGATCGAATCTGCGACCTTCTGACCGTACTGCTGTTTCATCTTGTCGACCAAATCCTCCGGCACCACGTCGGCCTCCCACTCGAAGTCGTCCGGCTCACCATGCTTCTCCACGAGCTGGTGCTGGCCGCGGCAGAGGCGACGGATGGATTTGTGGGCCTGGTCGAGGGCGTCAATCATGGCCTCTTCACTGACCTCGTGGGCCTCCCCCTCCACCATAACGAGCGCGTCCTCCTTGCCCGCCACGACGAGATCCATGTCGCTGTCCTCAGTCTGCTCCATCGTCGGGTTGATGACGAACTCGCCGTCGATCCGCGCCACGCGCACCTCAGCGATCGGGCCCTGAAACGGAGCGCCCGAAAGCATCAAAGCCGCCGAGGACCCGACGCCGGCGATCACGTCCGCGTCGTAGTCGCGCCCCGCGGAAATGACAAAATTGACGAGGTGGAGGTCGTGATAAAACCCGTCCGGAAATAACGGGCGAACGGCTCGGTCAATGAGTCGCGACGTCAACGTCTCCTTGTCCGTCGGCCGCCCCTCGCGCTTGATAAACCCACCGGGAACCTTCCCTCCAGCGGCAAACTTCTCCCGGTAGTCGACGGTGAGCGGAAAGAAGTCAGTGTTGTTCACGCTGTCGCTGAGGGTTGCGGTCGACAACACCATCGTGTCGCCCAGTCGGACGACCGCAGAGCCATTGGCCTGCTTGGCGATGCGGCCCGTTTCAAGCGAAAGCGTGCGATCGGGTGCAAACTCGATTTCCTCAATGGTTGCTTGCGGCTTCATAATCTCAATCAATCGGCTTCAATCAGCAAGTGGCGAAAAGGTCATAGCCATCGACGAGGCCAACGGGATCACCGTGCGTCCGGAGCTCCCCCGAAACAGGCATTCCCAATACAAAAAACGGCACCCCGGGGATCGGAGCACCGTTCAGTCCCTACCTATCTCCGTAGGTCAAGCTCGTCAATGATTTGTCGGTAGCGCTCAATCTCATTCTCCTCAAGATAGTCAAGGAGCGAGCGACGCTTCCCGACGAGATCCAACAACCCGTGACGCGTGGAGTTGTCGTTGGGATGATCTTCGAGATGTTCGGTGAGACGCTCAATGCGCTTTGTAAAAATGGCAATTTGAACTTCGGGTGTGCCCGTGTCGTTCGGGCCATTGCCATATTTGGTAACAATTTCCTGCGTTTCTTCCTTTGTAATCATTGTGCGGTGTGTGGGTACCTCTTTAGATTTTACATGCTAAAGAAGAAACCGCGATGATCGCTCGTGGATTTGCACAAAAGAATTGTGCAACGCCACTAGGGCCTCGCGGACAGGATTTTGACCATTCCGATCAGACGTTTCAACCGGGTCGCGAGGCAAAGCCTCGGTCACTCGTCAAAAGCCTTTACAATAGTTCTACAATGCTGTTCGTCTTCCGAAAGTTGCATGGCGAGCGCGTCGGCTGAGT
>CAZSBW010000029.1:0-15668 GCA_964604815.1 uncultured Salinivenus sp.
TGGAGGCGCTTCGGCCCGACTGACGACGGTGCTTGCTCCGAGCACTTGTAATAGCGAGTGCGAGGGGGGGAAGCCCTCGTTCTGGGGGGGAAGTCGTCATGAGTTTGTGAGTCACGAGTGTATTTTTCTCCCGGTGATTCATATTGGGACAGGGAAGGGTCGGGGAATGGAGATCAGCCGGGCGGTGCGATTTGGAATGGTCTTCGCTACAAGGATTGATGTTGCGGTGCATGGTTTCTATACATTCGGTTGATCATCGCTTAACATCAATCCTCGTCTTATGCAGCCTCTTAGCCTCGAACTTTTT
This sequence comes from uncultured Salinivenus sp., assembly GCA_964604815.1. GTDB lineage: Bacteria > Bacteroidota > Rhodothermia > Rhodothermales > Salinibacteraceae > Salinibacter. The sequence goes on from CAZSBW010000029.1 coordinate 308, forward strand.
ACCGGAGCGGTTGACGACGTCGAACGCACGCAGTACGAGATTCTCGGTGGCCTGAAGCGGGCCCGCACGGCCTTCGACGAACAACGGGTCTACCCGTACCTTGGTCGCCTCGTGGAACTGCACGGGGCGCTCATGACCGTGTTGAAGCGGACCGAGGACTTTCGCACGCCCGAGACGGGCCAGATTGCGGGCATCGACTGGGAAGAGCAGGCGCTGTCCTACGAGTGGCCGGAGCTGGAAGACACGGAGATGGCTATTGTCGAGGATCTGATCCGGTGGGCGATCCCTCACATCCGAGAGGTGATTGAGGAGGGGCGGGCCGTCTACGAGCACGTGGAGGACAACATGGAGCTGGAGACGGTCGGCATCGTGCCGTCGTACCTGCAGGAGGGCTACCTGATGGTGCCCGAGCGGGAGGCCGATCAGCTGCACGTGCTCCGCTACCAGCTCTCCATCATCCAGGAGGAGGGCGAAAAGCACCGGGCCCTGCGCACCGTCCACTGCAAGACCGTGGAGGAAGACGGCGTGGACGTGCACCCGTCCAACGTGAAGCTGGACCTTCTGGAGGAGCGCCGCGACCTGCCGGCCCCGGCTACCTACTTCTCGAATACCGCGGTCGACGTGCCCTATGAGCCGACGCTGCTGCCGGTCGTCAAGCGCCGCCTCATCCGCCACCTTTCTGAAGAGATGGGCCGGGGGTAAGTGGCTGTAGCTGGAAGGCAGGTCGCCGTCTGCGGCACCAATACAAAACGCCCGCTTCCGGTTCATCGGGAGCGGGCGCCAAATCGTGCGATCGGTACAAAATAGACCCGTGAACCCTCTGAACACCAAGGAGATACAGCGTCGATTCTCCGAGCACAGCGATCTAATGGGAGATCGGGAGACGACGTGAGCAGGCTGCCCAAAATCCAATCCTGACAGTTCTCCTGACAGCACAGCGGTACTCGATTCGGGCGAATGTGAGGGAGTCAGGTCTCAAGAAGTCGAAGTAGATCACCGATGAAGGCTCTCACGTCTGCCTTGAGGGCTTCGTCGTCGCTGTGACCATAGACGAATTCACTCACCGCTGTCGGCCCGACGTCGGACGCGTCGAAGTCCTGCTTCAGAACACGCGCGGCTTCCTCAGTCTCCGGGTTTCCAGTGGCCAGAAACGGTTGCAATCGCTCGGCCACTGCTCCGGGCTCATTCCCGTAGTTGCGTACGACGTAGAAGAGGTCGTATGCATCTTTCTGCTTTCCACGCAGCTTCCAGGCGAGGGCTTTCAACACGACGAACGCACCGGGTCCGCAGACCGGAAGAGATCTCGTCACTTCCGAGCCGTTGAGGATGGTCCCCGACATCTCAATGTGCTCGATATCCTCGAAGGCGAGGTCGAGTCCGGGGACGATGAGGGCGGAGAAATCGCTCTCCAGATTCCTGATGTGCCCCCCTTGATCTCCTTCTTCGACCGGAGGAATGAGGAAGTCGATCGTCAGGGTCTCATGGTCGGCGTGCTTCCACCGGTGGGTTGTGAGATTTCCCGCCTCGTTCTCGTCCGGCTGAAAGTCGTGCTGCCGGAGCCGTTGCGAAATTTCTTTGTAGCGCTCCTCATCCAGAAGAGCCACTGCGAAGCCGAGGTCCAGATCCCGTGTCCCCACGTGCCGGTCGATCACGCTTTGGTCAGTGGAGGGACTGTGCTCTCTCCCAAGATCGATGAGAAGGGTTGGAACCAGTCCGCCCACGATCACGACGTCGTCGAGAAGGTCCCCAAATCGAACGGCGACCTCCAGACAGCCAGATTGAACCAGCTTCAAATCCTCGGGTGTGTAATCGTCGGCGGTCTGGGGGAGGTCGGCCATGAGGGCTTCGACTGAACTGCAGCGACTGATTGACAAGACACTAATCTACGAGCGAGCCCACGTAAGGTATTGACGACGCACCTCTTCAGCGGCCTCGGATGAGCGTTCCGGATGACCGAGAAGATCGAGGTAGACCTGAACGGGATGAACACATCGAATGGATTCCTGCTCGGCGGTCTCTCGATGGGCGGCTCCATGGAAAACCCCCTCGTCATTGGGAATAGTAAGCCACAGGTTTGCTCCTTGCGGGTCTTCCCGAAACCCGATCTCTCGCTTCAGTTCGTCGTCGGGCTCCTCGTCTAGATAAACCGTCGTGATGCGGTAACGAGCGAACGAGGTGAGGATCCAGGCTGCACTTAGGCCCGTGACGGCGTACGCGTGACCCGCGTCTTCGAACGTGTGGGCCAGTCGTTTCGTCAGTTCCTGACTTTCTCGCGCGGCAACGGTCCCCTTGACGATGTTATGATCGCTGAATTCGTATCTCTCGCGCCAGGCGTCCAGGAGAAGGTTGGGCCGTTCCGTCCCGACTTTGCCGTCGGCAACGGTGATCAAGCGCTTCTCTTCGAGGCGCCGAACGATCTTGCTCGTGTACCCGCGCCCGACGTCGGTTGCGTCGGCGATGTCCGCCTGTCGAAAATACTCGCCCGGATGCATGAGCAGAAAGCGAGCGATCCGGGAACTCTTCGGCGCGAAGGCATTGGAGGGCCGGCCCGGCCGCTTGTACCGATTGGGTTTTCCCTCGACGTGGAGATAGAACGAGTCGATTTCCACGTGAGCATTTCCAGAAAGGTCGATCCAGCCCACTCCTTCGTTCTGGCACCGCCGGGCCCCCACCGTTCCCATGTACGGGACCAGGAGGAGGGGAATCAGCTTCTCGTCCCGTCGTGCGGCCGCCTGGATCTGCTCCAACGCCATGGCCACCGACGCCGCGTCGCTCGACCGCTTGTAGGCGACGGCGAAGGACCGTCCGCACGCGTCGACGACAAAATCGATCGGGTAGGAGCCCACGTTGACCCGCTGGCGGATGTCAACCCCTGGGTCGGCAAACCACTCCCGGAAGAGTTCGGTGACGCGACTTGGGACCTGTTCTTCGCTTGGAGGCGACATGAGAGAAGACTCGATAACTAAACCGACCGAGTTGACTATACGATCAACACAAGATTTTTAGTCAACAAGGGGATGAAAGAGGTCTGGTGAGCGGGTGTTCCTAATTCTTTTCCTCTATCCAATCCCATCATGTACCAACCCAATTGTTCTCCTCTTGACCTCGACGGCGAGCCGATGCCGATCGAGGCCTTTCATGATCTCTACCACGTGCCCGGGTTCAAGTACGAGTACACTCGGGGCCAAGCAGATATCTCCGTGCAGCGTGCGGCCCATGCTACGGTTGCGGCGCCGGTAGGCCGGATCCTGGAGCACACCGAGCCGACGCTCCCTGAAGACGTAGACGTTGAGCTGGCATCTGACACCTCTGTCGAGGCGTTGGAAACCCTCTGGCTAAACACCTTCGTCGGCATGCCCGACTACTACGGGTGGGCCGTGGAGGACATCCGAGACAATGCGCGTGAGAGCCTCGATTCACTCTATGGAGACGAAGATTCCCTTCACCCGGCGTCCGTAGTTGCGCGTCGAAATGGCGATCTCGTCGCTGTTCTTCTCGTGAACGAAAACAAGCCCCGGCCGCTGATCGAGATTCTTTGCGTGCAGCGGATGTTGCGCCGGAGGGGCATGGGCCGGGCGCTCGTTCACCGCGTGGCCCGCCGATTGAAGAATGATCGGGAAGAAACGTCTGGAGAGAGGCGGATCACACTTTGCAGTGGGTACCTGCTTGCCAACCGGGGGAGTGCTGCGTGGCACGAGGCCGTCGGCTTCATCGAGATTCCCAGCTTGACTGTGATGACGCACCGATACCGGTGCCTCCAGCACAACCTGAAGCGTGGTCTGGTACAGGATCCCTTTTGGGCTCGGCACCGCAAGGAGACCCTGCAAGAGCGACTCAACCAGATGAAGGAGGAGTCCCGGCGCGAGTTAGCGGCACATTCGCCCACTCGGTGGCTTTCTCCCGACATGGACAACAACGGAGGGGACCGGATCGACGCCTATCTCGACGGCTACGTTGAACGGATGGACTCGCTGAAGCGCATTTGATCACAGAACGGAACTCCAAAGCAGTCCACTCGGGCTTACAGAGAGAGTCCGAACCGGTATTCTGATTCGAGATCCTGACAGTTTGCCTGACACCGCCAATACAGAGGAGCCCGTTCCCTCCCCGAAGAATCGAAAAATCGCCGTCTGAGAGCGCTCAAGGCACAAAAAAAGCCCACTCCCGAAAACCGGAAGCGGGCGTCGAGTCGTGCGCTCGGGAGGATTCGAACCCCCGGCCTTCGGTACCGGAAACCGATGCTCTGTCCGACTGAGCTACGAGCGCGTGTCCAAAATGGAATGCGATTCACCGAGTGGCGCGGCGGATTGTTCCTGCAAAAACTCCGCAAAGGGGCAAACTGCACGCGGGCGGACACTTTCAAGCCGTGCCTTTTCAGCTGACGGCATTGTGGCATGGACCCGCCTTCTGAGTTCCCGGATTCAAATTCTGCACCGCCGGTTCGTCCCACCCTGGACGATCGATGGGCGCGGCGCGGCGCACTTCCGCTGGATGGTCCCCTGGAGCGCGTCTTCGCCTCGGACACGACCCAGGGCTTTTTAACGGGACTGCTGGCCCTCGGCGGAGCGTTCCTGCTCTTCCAACTCGTGGTGAGTCCGATCCTGCTACTGGTGCAGATTGGGCTGTCGGAAGGGGGCGCGCAGGTGATGCAGACGATGAGCGATCCCGAGGAGTTGCTCGCCACCTACACGCGCGAGCTCATCCTCAGCAACAGCGGGGGGCAGCTTCTCGGCCTGGCGGTGCCGGCGCTCATGATGGCGCGACTGCACTCGACGCGGGCCGTGAGCTATCTCCGAATGCGGAGCGTAGACGTTCGGTTTCTTGCGCTGGCGGCCGTCGGGGTGCTGGGGCTGCAGCCGGTCGTGCAGTGGCTGGCGCAGATCAATCAGCAGTTGCCCCTTCCGGAGACGATGCGCACGTTCGAGCAGACCCAGCTGGAACTTATCCGGACCGTCCTGGAAAGCGGGCTTGGGGTGTCGTTCAATCTGATTATGCTCGCCCTCATACCGGGATTCTGCGAGGAAATTCTGTTTCGCGGCTACGCCCAGCGCCAGTTCGAGCGGGCGTCGGGGCCGGCGGGCGGTATTTTGCTGTCCGGGGTGCTCTTTGGGATGTATCACCTGCGGCCCTCCCAGGTCTTGCCGCTGGTGATGCTGGGCCTGTACCTGGCCTACCTCACGTGGCGCACCGGTAGTTTGTGGCCCGCTGTGCTCGTGCACATCCTGCACAACGGACTCGCCGTAGTAATGGCCCGTGTCGTGGAGCAACGCCCGGAGTACGATCTCCAAACCCTGGAGCAAGCGCCCATGCCGTGGTACGCGGTGATGGCTGGATTCGCCATTTTCGCCGGTGTCCTCTATATTTTGCATCCCCTGGCGCGCCGGGTCCGCGACTCGTGAGCGCGCTTCAGAAGCTTTTTGGCGGATTGATGTTCAGCCGAGACACAGTGGGCGAAGCTGCAAAATGGCGCTCAAGTGAGTGCCTGTGGCGGAGCGCCCTGAGCGAAGCGAAAAAGTGCTTTCAGAGTGCCACCGGTCGATTGCCGAAGCCATTTTGCACGAGATCCACGAAGTCGCAGCGCTGGGAGCAAGGCCATCTAAGTAGACCAGAGGAAGCATGTTGATTTTTTCGCATCCGAAAAACCCCTCGTAAGCACGTCATTCTGAACGTGATTCAGGATCTCTTCGGTAACGAGCACTGCCTAAGGCGAAAAGATCCCGCATCGGGGTGCGGGATGACTGCCCAGGGTTTTTCGGATGCGTGGCTAATGTTTTTCTCTTGACCTACCTAGATGGACACGACCGAGTACTCCTGGGGTGGCCACAGAACGTCCGTCAAACAGCTTCTCACAGTGCCTACCATAACCATTCCCGCAACCGATGAGCAAGCACGAGGATTGGGTGAGCGTCTTTCGCACCGGCACCGATTACGAGGCTGATCTCGTGCGCGACCGTCTCGACGATAGCGGCATCCCCGCCGTCGTGCTCACGCAGCGCGACCACGCCTTCAATCTCAACGTGGGGGACCTCGCGTCCGTCCACGTGATGGTGCCCCCTGACCGGGCCGACGACGCGGTGGCCCTCCTGGAGCAAACCCTCGACGACGACGAGCTGGAGGAGGCGGCTCTGGGGGCCGATCCGGAAGCCCCCCCCGCCAACACGCCCGACGAGGACTCGAAGCTCGATTCGGGGCACGAGCACATGGACCTCAGCCCGCCCGAAGACGAGGAGAACGACGAATCCTGACCGCTGCCGCGTCTCGGCCTGTCTCCAGTTCTGTTCCGAGAGTGCGACTGTTTTGCGAAGTGGCATGAGCAACAATCTCCGGCGCATCCTGACGGCGCTCGTCGCGGCCCCCATCGTTCTCGGGCTGGCCTACCTCGGCGGCTGGCCGTTCGCGGCGCTCGTCGCCGCCATTGGACTGGTGGGGCAGACAGAACTCTACGACATGGCCCGCACGACCGGCGCGGCGCCGAGCCACACGGGCGGTCTCGTGCTGGGGGCGTTGATTGTGGCCATCCTCGCCCGGCCGTCCCTCTGGCCCGTCGCCGCCCTCTGGCTCGTTGCGTTTGCGGTCGTCGCCCCATTCGTGCTGTCGCAGGACGACTTCCTAACGAGCCTATCCGTGACCCTCGCCGGTGCGGTCTACCCCACGGGCCTGCTCGCAAGCCTCGTCCTCTTGCGCACCGCCCGCTCGTCCGTCGTCGATTCGGAAACGGCGTTTTGGCTCGTCGTGCTGACCTTTTTGCTGGTGTGGGCCACCGACATTTTTGCCTACTACGTGGGCAAGTGGCTGGGCCGCCGACCGCTCGCTCCTGCCATCTCGCCGAACAAGACGTGGGAGGGTACACTCGGCGGGTTCGGGGCGGCGGTGCTCGTGGCAATCATCCTAAAGCTCACGGTCCTTGATCTGCTAGCGTGGCCGCACGTGGGGGCACTCGCCATCATCGGCGGCGGCGTAAGCCAGATCGGCGACCTCATGGAGAGTCAGCTCAAGCGCTCGACGGGGGCCGACGACGCGAGCTCCCTCCTTCCGGGCCACGGCGGTGTGCTTGACCGCTTTGACGCCATGATCGTGGCGGCGCCGTTGATTTACCTGTACCTCCGCGTGGTTGTCGGAGTCGTGTAGGGCATTGGCCCGGTCGGGGACGAGGAGCGGCTGCCCCTCCAGATCGTGAGGAGGGATTTGTGCATCGAACGCCCCTCGTTCTCACCTCCATCACGCCGTCGGCGTCGGGCAGCCGGCACGGAATGCGTCGTCGCTGTGACGTAGGAGCGGGTCGGGCTCGACCGATCCTGGTAGGAACGTGCCCTCCGATCGCAGAGTTTACTGCGTACGATCTCTTGCAACAAGCGACGTCTGACCCATGGGTCTCTTTTCTGCCGGTCGGGGGCCTCGCGGCTTCAAGTACAAGCCCCGGTTTTACGATCCGGACGAAGACGAGGATCGGGAGTTGAAGCGCCGTATGCGGGCGCGCGGGCGCGGTAGGGAGCGGCAGAGCTCGCTTAGCTTCGTCCTTCTGATCGGGCTCCTGCTCCTGGTACTCTTTATCTACACGTCGCTCTGAGCGGTTGCAGACTTTGAGTGCCGGACTTTGGCCTCGGCCGTCTCGGCTGACAGAGATCGTTCTTCACCGGCGATCAACCTCTTTGCTCCACCGATCTATACAACGATTTTCTGTGGGTAACGATACCACGACGTCCGACGGGATTATTCACGTGATGTCGGACCGCCTCGCCAACCAGATTGCCGCGGGCGAGGTGGTGCAGCGACCGGCCTCGGTGGAAAAGGAGCTCGTCGAAAACGCCATCGACGCCGGGGCCTCGTCCGTCGAGGTGATCCTGAAAGATGCGGGCAGCACGCTCGTGCAGGTCATCGACGACGGCTGCGGCATGAGCGCCGAGGACGCGGAGCGTTGTTTCGAGCGGCACGCCACCAGCAAGATTCAGTCGGTTGACGACCTGGAGCGGATTCGGACGCTCGGGTTTCGGGGGGAGGCGCTCGCGTCGATCGCCGCCGTGTCGCAGGTGGAGCTCAAGACGAAGCGCGTGGAGGACGACGCGGGCACCCTCGTAAAAGTGAAAGGCGGCGAGATTGTCAAACAGCGACCCTGTGCCGTGCCGGATGGCACGTCGGTGGCCGTGCGCAATCTCTTCTACAACGTCCCGGCCCGCCGCAACTTCTTGAAGACGCCCGCGACGGAGCTGAAGCACCTGACGACGACGGCGCAGTTTTTGGCGCTTGCCAACCCGCGCGTCTCCTTTCGGGTCGAGCACGACGGGCACGAGCACTACGACCTGGCTGCGGCCCGGGCAGACGACACGCACGCCTCCCTCAAGGAGCGCATTCTCGGCCTCTTTGGGGACGAGCACGCCGATGAGCTGGTGGCCGTCGAGGATTCGTCGAGCGACCTCACGGTGACGGGGTTCGTGGGGGAGCCGTCGTTCCACCGAAAGACGCGGGGCGAGCAGTTTCTGTTCGTCAACGAGCGATACGTGAAAGACCGCTACCTGAGCCACGCGGTGAAGAAAGCCTACGGCGATGTGCTGCCGGACGGCGCGTTCCCGTTTTTCGCGCTCTTTCTAACCATGGATCCGAAACGGGTGGACGTGAACGTGCATCCGCAGAAGGCGGAAGTCAAGTTTGACGATCAGAGCGGCATCTATGGCTTTCTGCGGAGTGCGGTGCGCCGGGCGCTGGGGCGCGTGCATGCGACGCCGCAGGTGGGTGGAGAAGGCGACGACGCACGAGGGGGAGCGGACGCTCAGTCGCCGTCGCCGGGGGGAGAGAGCAGCCGGTCGCGCCCTACGCCTACCTCATTCCAACCGCGCCGGTCGTCGGACGAGGATGCATCCTCTGGGGAGGCTTCGCCCTCGGGAAATGAGTCGTCCAGGCGGCCGTCGCCGCCCCCGTCGGGCCGGAAGCGCCCATCGGACGGGAGCAGCCCGTCCGTTCCGCCCGGCGAACAGTCCGACGCTCTTTACCGTCCGCCCGGGGACGAAGAGGCGTCGTCGACCGACGGCGAGGCGGACGCGGAGTCGACGGAGGACGAGTCCGACCGGGACGCCGACCGCCGTCCCGTGTGGGGGCTCCACGACACCTACATCGTGACGCCCACGGATACCGGCCTTATGCTCGTCGACCAGCGGGCCGCGCACGTACGGGTTCTCTACGAGCGCAACCAGGAGCGGCTTCGGGAGGAACGAGGCAACTCGCAGCAGCTTCTGTTTCCGCACACCGTGGAGCTCTCGCCCGCCGACGCGGATCTGCTTGCGGATCTGCTACCCGACCTGCGTGCGCTCGGCTTCGAGGTGGAGAAGATGAGTGGGCGGACGGTGGCGGTGCGCGGGGTGCCCGCCGACGTGCCGGACGGGGACGAGGGCGGCATTCTGGAGGAAATTCTGGAGCAGTACAAGTCGGAGCAGGACACGGTGGAGGATGAGCGTCGCGACCGGTTGGCCCGCACGATGGCACAGCAGAGCGCCGTTCGGCGGGGGCAGCCGCTCTCGGAGACGGAGCGCCGGTCGCTGCTGGAGGATCTATTCGACTGTGAGATGCCGTACGCCGATCCCACCGGTACGCCGACGATTGCCAAGTGGTCGATGGAGGAGATCGCGAAGCGGTTCGACCAGTAGCGGCGACGGCAGAATCGGAAGACGCTGCGTTGGTCGAGGAGGAGCTGCCTCATTTGAAGGAACGTGATGCGTGAAACGTGATTCGGAATCGGCTGTCGATTTTTCATTTACACGTCGTTCCTCACGCATCACTCTTCACGCATCAGATTCCGGGGCTCCAATTGTTCGTTGAGGTTGATCTTCTTTGAGCCAATGAAGCGCGGTGCCGTTGGCGATTCCGTCGCTCAGTACATTGATCGGCATGATCTGCTGCCGGAGGGGGCGCGGGTGCTCGTGGGCGTAAGCGGGGGGTGCGACTCGATGGTGTGCCTGGCGACGCTGCGGGCGCTGGGGCACGACGTGCACGCCCTCCACGTCAACTACGGGCTGCGGGCGGGGGCAGACGAGGATGAGAAGCTCGTCCGAGACTGGTGTGTGGAGCAGTCTCCGGAGATTCCCGTTCGCGTGGTCTCGTGTAATGCAACGGCCCGAGCAGAGGAGCGTGGGGAGTCGATGCAAGAGGCCGCCCGGCGCCTCCGTTACGACGCCCTGGCCGACCACGCCACGCAGATTGGCGCTGCGGCGGTGGCAACGGGGCATCACCGCGACGATCAGGCCGAGACGCTTCTCCTAAACCTTTTGCGCGGCAGCGGGCCCGAGGGCCTGGCCGGCATGCCGTCGTCCCGCCCGCTGGAAAACGCCCCCGACGTGCCCCTCGTCCGCCCGCTGCTGGCCATATCGCGGGCCGAGATTGAGGCCTACGCCGACGAGGCGGACGTGCCGTGGCGCACCGACCCAACGAATCGAGATTCGGGCTACGACCGCGCGATCATTCGGACGAAAGTCATTCCGTTATTGAGTGAGCACTTCTCGAACGTTTCGGGGACCCTCTCACGAGCGGCCGCCTTGATGCGCGAGTACGTAGATCACACGTTCACGCCTGCCTTGGAAGAACGGCTGGACCGGTGCTACGTCGATCGCGAGAGGGGAGGAGCCCTTCTCCTCGATCCGCTTCGCGAGGAACCGTCCGTGTGGCGTCGCCGCCTGATCTTGGCCGCCCTGGAGCGAACCGTGCCCGAGGCGCCGCAGACCGCCGCGTTTGCCGAGGAGATCGCGGGCCTGCTGGATGCGCAGGTGGGACGCCGAGTGGAGGGCGGAGGCGGTACCGTCTGGCGCGAGCGCGACGGCCTCCGCTTCGTGCCGGCGGCCGCCGCGCCGGAGGCGGGCTGGTCGCCCATTCCGGTGCCGTGGGAGGAGGACGTGCCGCTGCCAAGGGGCACCCTCCGCATCGATCCGCTCGACGCGATTCCCGACGACCTCGACACGGGGACCCCGACCGTCGAATACGTTGATGCCGACCGCCTCGTCGATCCGCTGGCCGTGCGCACCTGGAAGGAGGGTGATCGGTTCCAGCCCCTCGGGCTCGACGGCACGAAGCCTGTGAGCGATTTGCTGACCGACGCCGGCGTGCCGCCGCACCGCCGGTCCGACGTTTACGTCCTGAGCACCGGCGAGCACATAGCCTGGATTGTCGGACATCGGCTCGATCATCGGGTGCGCGTGCGATCCTCAACCGAGCGAGTGGCTCAGCTCTCCTGGCAGCCACGTGAAAAAACGTCGGACGATTGCAATTCGGCGTGAGTCCCGAGTAGATTTGCCTCCGTACCCTTCGACATCTACAATTTTCCATCGCCGGCCCTTCGGTCATGTCTACTACGCGCGATCTTACCGAGACTCCTGTTGAGCTCGACGACGCCGTCGTTCGGTACCGCGGCGATCGCTTTCGCCGCTACCTCCACGCCGACACCATCCAGTCGCGCGTGACAGAGATGGGGGAGCAAATTTCGCAGCACTACGCCGACACGACGCCGATCCTCGTAAGCGTGCTCAACGGCGCGTTCATGTACACCGCCGACCTGATGCGGGCCATCGATACCGACTGTGAGATCGACTTCATCAAGCTCTCGTCCTACGGGGCGGCAAAGGTCTCGAGCGGCGAGGTGCACGAGCTCAAAAGCGTCGATGCCGACCTCGACGGCCGCGACGTCCTCATTGTGGAGGATATCGTGGACACCGGGCTCTCCATGGAATTTATGAAGGACCGGCTTCAGGAATACAATCCAGCCTCGCTCCGAGTGGCTACGTTGCTTCACAAGCCCGCGGCCACGGAGCCCGACCTCCAACTCGACTACGTCGGCTTTCAAATCCCAGACCTCTTCGTCATCGGCTACGGGCTCGATTACGGCCAGCTCGCGCGCAACCTGTCGGACATCTATATCCTGGACGAAGAGTGACCGCTCGCTTCGTGTGCACTCGATCAGTGCTGCTATCGTCCCGTGCCTGACTCGTTGCCCCGGATCTTCGTCGCCTACACCGGCGGCACAATCGGCATGAAGGAGACTGAGGACGGCTACGCGCCGGCCTCCGGGTATTTACAGGAGCTCATGGCGGAGCTCCCCCCGTTCCAGGACGATGCGGTCCCGGCCTACGACATCTACGAGTTCGACCCGCTCCTCGACAGCTCCGACCTTACGCCGACGGACTGGCTCCACATCGCCGAGGTTATTCGCGACCGTCACGAGGAATACGACGGCTTTCTCGTGGTGCACGGAACAGACACGATGGCGTTTACCGCCTCGGCGCTCTCCTTCATGCTCCATCCGTTGGACAAGCCGGTTGTGCTGACCGGGTCGCAATTGCCCCTGGCCGAGACGCGGACTGACGCCCAAAGCAACCTCCTCACGTCGCTCCTCTTGCTGGGGCAGTACCACGAACGGCTCGCGGGCGTCCATCTCTTCTTCAACGACCGGCTCTATCGGGGCAATCGCACCACGAAGGTCAACGCCGACTCCTTCTCTGCCTTCGACTCGCCCAACTTCCCGCCGGTGGGCGCGGCGGGCATCAATCTCGATATCGACTGGGACCTCGTGCCCGCAGGAGAGACCCCTACTCGTACTCCTGAGGTGACGGCGCTCGGGGGGGCGACCGTTTCTGCCTTTCGCCTCTTTCCCGGGCTGGAAGCCGATTATCTCGACAACGTGCTGGCGCCGCCCGTGCAGGGCGTGGTCCTCGAATGCTTCGGTTCGGGAAATGCTCCGTCTACGAACGACGCCTTCCTGCGTGCCCTGCGCCGGGCCACCGATCGCGGCGTCGTCATCGTGGCCGTGACGCAGCCGCTCCACGGCACGGCCGACCTCGATCTGTACGCCACGGGGCAGGCCCTTGCTGAGGCGGGCGTCGTGAGCGGGTACGACATGACGACGGAGGCGGCCCTCGCCAAGCTCTATTTTCTTTTCGAACAGGGGCATTCCCCGGCGGAGGTCCGGTCGCTCGTGCAAGAAAACCTGCGAGGAGAGTTGACCCCGCCGGAGGACGTGCCTCCCTCTCTGGGGCGGGCGCGGCGTCGACTGGCGGGGTATCGGTAGAAGAGTGAAACGTGCTGAGTGAGAGGAACTGCTTATCGGACAGTTTGCGCAGGGCACCGAAAAATCTTCTCCAACCGTCACTCCAGCGCCCTGAGCGAAGCGAGGAAGTGCTTTTAGAGTGACCTCTTTCTAGGCCATCTAGATGGCCAGAGTCTATCTGACCTGCGGCAGGATGGACTCCAAATCAAGTTAGGACATCTCAGATGCTGGAAATCTCAGATTTCCTGGAGTGACGAAGGAAAATCGGGAAATCGTGGGTGCATTCTTCGGCAGTTTTGCCTGCAAATAACGACTCCGAGGGAAAAATCAGCGGGGTCGCCGGGGATTTTTCGGTGTCCGATTTGCGAAATTGAAAAGCGGTCCGGTAGCCAGTGAGAGGAAATAAAGTGCTGGATCCACACGTGATCCCGTTTTACGATTCACGCATCACTCTCCAATTACGACAGGCTTTCCGCTTCGTCTTCGGGCACGCTTGTCTCTCTATGCACCGCTTCCGGGTCAAGGGGACGGAAGTGGGCGGTGAAGTGGCGGAGCTGGGGCGGTTCTTCGGTGATTTCGTAGCCGCAGAGTTCCTCGCGCCGGTTGTAGACCTCTTCGAAGCACTCGATGACGTAGTCGACGTGGCTTTGGGTGTAGACGCGGCGCGGGATGGCGAGCCGCACCAGTTCCATCTTGGCCGGCTCCTCGCTCCCGTCCGGCTGGCGGCCGAACATGACGGAGCCGATCTCGACCCCGCGAATGCCGCCGGTGGTGTAGAGGGCCGCGGCCAGGGCCTGGCCCGGATATTCGAGGGGTGGAATGTGGGGAAGAAGGGCCTTGGCGTTGACGTAGACGGCGTGGCCGCCCACCGGCTCCACGATGGGCACGCCGATGTCGGTGAGTGCCTCCCCGAGGTAGCGGGTCGAGGCCATGCGGTATTCGAGGTAGTCCTCGTCGACAACCTCCTGAAGGCCCACGGCGATCGCCTCCAGGTCGCGACCTGCCAGCCCGCCGTAGGTTGGGAAGCCCTCCGTGAGGATAAGCTGGTTGCGGGCCTGGCGGGCCCACTTGTCGTCGTCGAGGGCCAGCCAGCCGCCGATGTTGACGAGCGCGTCCTTCTTGGCGCTCATCGTCATCCCGTCGGCGTGGGAAAACATCTCCCGGACGATGTTCTTGACCGACATCTCGCCGTAGCCCTCCTCGCGCTGCTTGATGAAGTAGGCGTTCTCCGCGAAGCGGCAGGCGTCGAGGATAAGCGGCACGTCGTGCTCGTCGCAGAGGGCCTTCGCCCCTTCGAGGTTGGCCATCGACACCGGCTGGCCGCCGCCGGAGTTGTTCGTGACGGTGAGCATGACGATGGGCACGTTCGCGCCGTCTTCTTCCAGAAGCGCCGCCAGCCGGTCGAGGTCGACGTTGCCCTTGAATGGATGCCGTCGCTCCGGGTCGAGGCCCTCTTCGATCACGAGATCGGCGGCCTCGGCCCCGGTGGCCTCGATGTTGGCGCGGGTGGTGTCGAAGTGGGTGTTGCTCGGAATCGTAGCGCCGGGCCCCGCGACAATGCCCATGAGGATACGCTCGGCGGCCCGGCCCTGGTGGGTGGGGATCACGTGCTCGAAGGGCATCAGGTCTTTGACCGCCTCCTCGAAGCGAAAATAGGAAGGGGAGCCGGCGTAGCTCTCGTCTCCCTGCATGAGGCCGCCCCACTGCGCGGCGCTCATCGCGGAGGTGCCCGAGTCGGTAAGCAGGTCGATGATGACGTCCTCCGCGTGCAAGTTGAACAGGTTGTAGTGGGCCTCCCGGAGGAGGCGCTCCCGTTCGGCCCGTCTCGTCATTCGGATTGGCTCGACGGACTTGATCCGGAACGGCTCGATGATCGTGTCCATCTCCATGGCGCAGCGGGGGATTGATGAAAAAACGTCGTCACCGAAATCTACCAACCACGACGTCGAAGGACAACGGGCGTCCTTCTGCCCTGTCGTCCGTCCGCCGCGTCGCTCCCGGACCGTTCTGCTCCCAGGCCGGGCCCGGCGGAGCGCTACGCCTCGGTGCCGGAGGAGGCCGATTGAGCGACGGGACGGAGGAGGGCGTCGGCCAGCCCCGCTGGGGGCGAGGGCGCGTTCCGGGACCGAAGGAGACCCTGGATGCGCCGGGCACACTCGACTTGTTCCTGCCAGTAGGGATCGGCCCACAGGCAGGCCTCGAACCGCGCGTGCTCCTCCGGGGGCAGGGCGTCGTCGACGTAGGCCTCGACGCGAGCGTCCATCCAGGCGTCGCCGGGCAGCTCCGTCTTAGGCTGGGGCATAGTCGAGCCGGTCGGTCAGGTGGTGGCGTAGCTTTTTGCGG
>CAZSBW010000030.1:0-7762 GCA_964604815.1 uncultured Salinivenus sp.
ACTACTATTACTACCCCGGCTGGTGGGAGCCCGGGCCCGCCCTCACCTTCTACGTGAACCGCGACGCCTACGAGGACCTGCCCACCCAGTACCAGGAGGCCCTCAAGACGGCCGCCGCGGAGGCAGATCTCCACATGCTGGCCCAGTACGACCACAAGAATCCAGCGGCGCTCGACCGCCTGCTCGACGAGGGCACGACGCTCCGCCGCTTCCCGGATGAGGTCATGACGCGCGCCCAGGAGGTCACCCAGCAGCTCCTGGAAGACAACGCAAAGGGCAATAAGCAGTACCGCACGATCTACAAGGCCTACAAGGACGCGCGGGAGAGCGCCTACCGCTGGTTCGGCACCGCCGAGATGGGCTACGCCGACTTCGCCTTTCCCCGCATGGGCGAGGACGCGACGGCCTCTGCCTAGCTTCTCGACTGCGGAGCGGGGAGGGGGAAGAGGAAGCGAGAAACGGCCTCCAGCGGGACCGCTCCCTCACGCTGCTTTGCTCGGTCTCCCTTCGTTTTTCCTCGGTGCTCGTTCCGCTCCCCGCCCCAATGTGCTCCACGGTCTGGTCGCTGTTCGAAACCCACGTCTTTTCGACCTCTACTTCCGAGGAGGCGTTCAACCCCTACCGCGACCGGCACGACGATCTGGATCGCGCCGATGCCCCGGCCCGTCGACGGGCGAACCTGCGCGCCTACCTCGGGGCCTACGAGTCGTCCCCGCCGCTCTTTCTGTTGCTCGAAGCGCCCGGTCCCTGGGGCTGCCGCTTTTCGGGCGTGCCCGTAACGAGCGAGGCCCAGCTCACCGATCCAGCCTTTCCCATCGACGGAGAACAGACGAGCCGGGAAGAGGAGCCGCACACCGAATACAGCGCCTCGATCTTCTGGCGCGTGCTCCAGCCGCACTTTCCGCACTTCTTTGTCTGGAATAGTCTGCCCGTCCACCCTCACGATCCAGACGACCCGCTTACCATCCGCACGCCGCGACGGACGGAGGTTCGGGAGTGGCAGCCGCTCCTCGTTGGCCTGCTCGACGCGCTCGATCCGACCCGGATCGTCGGTGTGGGCCGCAAGGCCGAGCGGGCCCTCGACGAGGCGGGGACCGATCCGACGTACGTGCGGCATCCCTCTCAGGGCGGCGCGAAGAAGTTTGAGGCAGGAATGGACGAGATTGTAGCCGATCTGGGATTGGCCTCCACGCGATAGGCAGGTTTGAGGTGGCAAATCATTCGGGAATGAGCCGTCCCTTGCCCGTTTGGGCCGTGGAAGCCTTCGAAGGATCCTTCCCCGTACGCCCTTTGCGCCCTCGTCAACTCCGGACGACGCAAGGCCATCCCTTTGAATTCAGCGGAAACCGGGAAAAGGACACCCGTCTTGCGAGATTACATGTGCTGTATTCGGAAAGACTCTTCGGCTCCGCTCAGAATGACTTGCATCCTGAAGGAGCTTCACCGGCGGGGAATAGTGGGGGCAAACTGGCCGGTAGCCAGGATGTGGAAGCCATTGTGCATGGGGCCCACCGAATATTCTTGGGTAGGACAACACGTTCGCCAAGCGGCTCTCGGAGTGACATCCGGGGCTGGAACTGGGAGAACATCTTTTTCCGCTTTGGGCGATCAATGTAAATCTTTAATTAAAGAATGCAGGACACGCCTTCGTTTTTCCATTGAAAGAGGGGATGCAATCGAGTCGGCCCCACGATCTGCTTGACATTGGACCGGTGTGGCAGTACCATAGTGGATGTGCTACTGAAGCCATCGCCACCACCCCTTCCCGAGTAGCGCTCGCACGCAGACGCGGAAGTGAAGACGGCGTCTCCGTCCTGGCAGGTCGGTTTCTTCTCTTTGTTCTGCGCTCCTTCGGGACGTACACCGAAGGAGAGATTCGGAAACCGCCCTCGGCGATCTTCCCATTTTCCGTATCGTCCAAGAAATCGTTTGGACATCGATATGCGGTGTGGGGGGAGCAGGGACGCAAAAAGTGAGAGCAGGAAGGGATGGGTATTGCCCCGGAATCGAAGGTCTTTCCCGATTGACACCTGGATTCAAGCGAAATGGAGAGGGAGAGAGCCTGATTTGAGTTGGCAGGGAGGGACGAGCTGAGGACATTCAACGGTGACGGGTTGGAGAAATACGGTCTTTTTCCCGCTTCCGTGAAGAACGTCAACGGATGGAAACTGACATCTCGTGGCGGGTGACCAATTTGTGACTCCTGTTTTGCCTCGTGTTGAGTGCGGCAATCCGGGGTTTTTTCTCAACACTATCGGTGTTTGCACGGACGTCAGGGGTCCGAACTGGCAGGCGCCGCGGTGAAGGACACAACGGATTGCTGGCTCGTCCGTCGAGACCTTGAGCTTGGCTCGATCCCGATGTCGGGGTAACGGTCCAGCACACTCGCGCACTTTTTTGCCTCATCACATAACGTATTATGTATCGAAAGTTACTCGCTGCCTTAGTAGGAATTCTGCTGGCAGTCCCGGGGAGCGTTTTTGCTCAGGAAACCGGGACGATTGCTGGCACTGTCGTGGATAGTACCACATCTCAGACCCTGCCGGGGGTGAACGTCGTCGTCCGGGGGGCTCAGGTGGGGACCGCCACCGGGGCCAATGGAGAGTTTGAAATCGCCGACGTTCCGGTGGGTCAGCAAACGGTCGAGTTTTCGTTTGTCGGCTACCAAGCCAAAACGAGAACGGTTGACGTAAATGCCGGATCGACAAGCCGCATCGAGGTTTCCATGCGGTCCGAAGCTGTGGGCCTGGATGATGTAGTTGTGACGGCCCTCGGCGAAGAGCGCACGGAGCGGTCGGTCTCCACGGCGGTACAGCAGGTCGATGGGGGAGACATCGCCGAGGTTGACCAGCAAAACTTCGTCAGTTCACTGGAGGGACGCGTTGCGGGCGTCGACATCCGGACCTCGAGCACGATGGGAGGGTCCAGCGACATGAAGATCCGCGGGATCACGTCCCTGACCGGCAATAACCAGCCCCTCTTCGTTGTCGATGGCATTCCCATCGACAACTCGACCACTCAGGGGTCAGGCCTGCAGAGTCAGGGGTTTGGTGGCTTTGACTACGGAAATGCTGCCCAGAACATTAATCCGGAGAACATCAAGTCTGTGTCGGTGCTGAAGGGGCCGGCGGCAGCAGCCCTGTACGGATCGCGCGGTGCGAACGGCGTCGTTCAGATCACCACCAAGGACGGAGCCGGAGAGGAGGGGCTTGGCGTGTCGTACACGTCGAGTGTCCAGTTCTCCCAGCCGTACGAACTCATGGACTATCAGAATGAGTACGGTGGAGGAGCAGAGGGCAATCCTTTCACGACCGTTAACGGCAGCACCTTTCGGCTCGACAGTGACAGCGACCAGTTGGTGGCAGACATGGCCACGGACGAGTCCTGGGGGCCGCGCATGGACGGTCGACAGGTGCGACAGTGGTATAGCTTCGATGACGTCAACGGCCTTGAGGGACAGACGACGCCCTGGGAAGCCCACCCCGACAACATCGAAAACTACCTGAGCGGAGACGGTACGCGATTCAGCAACAGCATTTCGCTGTCGCAGGCCGGATCCGGGTTCAACTACCGGCTCGGCCTCGACTGGAAAAACCGAGAGAGCATCTTCCCAAACAGTTCGCGGGATCAGTATCGCGTTCAGTTCAATGGGTCGACGGATCTCGGCGAAAACGTTACGGCCAATGCGAATGCGACGTATAATTACACCGATACGAAGGGCCGTGTAAGTACGGGCTACTTCTGCCAGGTCGGTAATTGTGTGCCGGGGACCAACCCATTTGCGCAGTTCAACACGTTTGGGCAGCGCCAGTGGGAGCTTGGCCCAGACAGTCCCATGCGCGACTACCAGCGCCCAAGCGGGAGCTCGCGTGGATGGAACTACCTCGGTGTTGTGGGGGCCCGGCAAGATCCCCCGGTGTATAACTTCACCGACAACCCGTACATCCACCGGTACGAGAACGTGAACACCGACGACGAGCAGCGAGCGTACGGGAAGGCGGAAATTGCCTGGGACTTCCTGCCGAGCTTTACGGGAACCTGGAAGGTCACGAGCGACTACCGGACCGAGCGCCGGGATGCACGCGTGACGAAGGTGGCGCAGAGCACCGCTCGGTTCCGGCAGACGATGATCGAGTCCCAAGAGGTCAATTCGGAGTTGAGAGTGGACTATGACCGAAGCCTGACCGAGGCGGTTTCTCTGGAATCGTTTGTCGCCGGACGGATTCGCTGGGAGTCCTTCAACTTCGACGAGCGGCAAACCACGCAGGGACTGGCGGCGCCGGGGCTGTATAACATCGAAAACTCCGTGGGCCGACCGGACGAGGTTCAGAACTTCCGGCAGAAGCAGGTTAATAGTCTGTACGGAGACGTGACCCTCGGATACAATGACTTCGTGTACCTTACGGGGTCGCTCCGAAACGACTGGGCCTCCACGCTTCCCGTCGACGATAATTCCTTCCTCTATCCGTCGGTCCAGGGGAGCTTCATCTTCACGGACCTTGCTCCCTTTGAGGGACAGGACATCCTGAGTTACGGGAAGGTGCGAGCGAGCTGGGCGAAGGTCGGAAACGACGCCGATCCGTATCAGCTCGGTACGGTCTTCCCGGTCAACACGCCCTTCGAAGGACAGCCGCTCCAACAGGTATCGCGGACGGCGCCCAATCCGGATCTTACCCGCGAAATTAAGACCGGAATCGAGGTCGGTGTGGACCTTCGGTTCTTCAGCGAGCGTCTGAACCTGAACGCCACGTTCTACGACGAGACGACGGAGGATCAGATTCTCGAGTCCGACATTTCGCCGACGTCTGGATTCGAGGCGGCGACAATTAATGCCGGGAGCATTAGTAACACCGGAGTGGAAGCCTCGCTCACCGGGACCCCAATCCTCACGCAGGACTTTCAATGGGACATCACGGTGAACTGGGCGACCAACGAGAACGAGGTGGAGAAGCTCACCGACGACATCGACACCTTTACCCTCGGCTTTTCTCCCTTCGGTCCGAACGTCGTGGCGCGAGAAGGGGAGCCCTACGGCCAGTTCTTTGGCGAGAAGTTCGTTCGGGACGCGAACGGAGACATTGTATACAACCGTTTCGGGTTTCCTCGAACCTTTTCCGAGCCGGAGACCCTCGGCAGCTTCCAGGCGGACTGGACCGGTGGCGTGTCCACGAGGCTCTCTTACAAGGGCATCACTGTGAGCGCCCTCGTCGATGGTCAGAAGGGCGGACAGATTTGGTCGCTCTCGAACGCCTTCGGCACCTTCAGCGGCCTCATCGAGTCGACGACGGAGGGAACCGTGCGTGAAACGGGTCTCGTTCCTGGGGGCGTCGTGCTTCCGGACACACCCAATGAGGAGGCGGCATCGACGACGGGAACGTCGTTCGCCGAGTCCGACATTGCCGTCGATCGGATGAATCCCTCGACCTTTTGGAAGGGGATGTTTGGCGCGTACGACGAAGCATTCCTCTTCGACGCCACGCACGTGAAGCTCCGCGAGATCTCCATCAGTTACCGGTTGCCGCAGACGTGGCTTGACGGCGTGCCCCTTCAGGGCGCGACCGTGTCGGCCACCGGTCGGAATCTCGCTACCCTTTACAAGGAAGCGCCGAACATCGACCCGTCGGTCACGCTCTCGGCCGGGAACGTCCAGGGCGTAGAAGCGGGTCAGATTCCGCCCCGCCGCACCTACGGCTTCCGGGTCAACCTGCAATTCTAGGGTCTGGCTCTGACCGGGGATCCCCCGGCGGTTGCTCCGCCGGGGGCCGATCCCCAAGGGTGTGCATCCTTCCGCAATCCCTCGTACTATATTGATCCTCTGTTATGAGACGCAACGTATCCCTTTTACTTTCAGGAATCCTGGTTCTGGCGCTGAGCCTGACCGGGTGTGACGCCTTGAACCTGGGTGACGACAATCTCGAAAATATCAACGACAACCCGAATGCCTCCACGGAGCCGGACGTCGATGCCCTGCTGGCGAATGGGCAGCGGGACATTGCCTTCACGTGGTTCGGAGACAATCCGACCATGCGGGGCGGAAACCTCCTGGCGCAATACACGACCCAGAACCAGTACTCGGAGAACTCGGTGTTCCAGCAGGAGCCGCGCGTCGGAAGCCTCGAGGCCTTTTACGAGCCGCTGAACGATCTGGACCAGGTAAAGGCGCTGCTCCGGCAGAAGGAGAACGCCATCCCGCAGGACCGGAATACCATCGCTGTGGCGATGATTCACCAGGCCTGGACGTTCCAGATCGTCACGGACATCTACGGCTCGATCCCCTTTAACGAAGCGCTGCAGGGGCCGAATAATCCCAATCCGGCGTATACGCCGCAGCAGGAGATTTACCCGCAACTCGTCGACTCGCTCGACGCGGCTCTCTCCCTGATTGACACCGGGGCGTCGGGGCCGACGGGCGACCTCGTGTATGGGGGCGACATGGCCAAGTGGCAGAAGTTTGCGAACGCGCTGAAGATGCGCATCGGCATGCGCATGTCCGACGCCAACCAAAGCAAAGCCCAGAGTGCCGTCGAAAGTGCGGCCGGTAACGCGTTCCAGAATATTGACGACAGCGCCTTCTTTCAGTTTGCGACGTCGTCCGCGCATCGGAGCACGATTTACGAAAACCGCTTCGTGGCCGGCCGAAACGACTTCGACGTGGCCGACCGATTCGTGAACATTCTCACGAACGAATACGCCGTCGTCGATCCGCGCACGCCGACCTACGTGGACGAGGCAAGTGCCCATCCGGATACATACAACGGATTTCCCACCCACCTCGCCCCGTCCGACGCGGCGGGCCTCAAGGCGCAGCACGTGAACGACTTCTTCTCGAAGCCGGGCGACTATTTCCTGGAGCCGGACGTTGCCGCGCCGATGATGCTGTACGACGAGGTGCGCTTCATCCTGGCCGAGGCAGCGGCAAAAGGCTGGAACGTGCCGGGAAGCCAAGACGCGCACTTTGAGGCCGCCATTCGCGCCTCCATCAACCAGTGGAATCCGGATGCCACGTCCAGTCAGGTCGATTCATACGTCAATGACGTGATGAGTGGCGAGTACAACTCCGACTTCGACCAGGTGCTGGGCGAACAGAAGTGGATTGCACTGTACTTCCAGGGCATCCAGGGATGGAGTGAATGGCGACGCCTCGACTTCGAGGGCCACATTCGCACGCCGGAAGGCGGCTGGCAGTCCGGGCAGTGCGACAATACGACCTGGGCCCTGCGCATTGACTATCCCGCCAATGAGTTTAGCGTGAATGCCGAGAATGTGGAGGCGGCTGCAAACGAGCAGTTCGGCGGCACGCAGAACGACCACTACTGCAACCAGATCTGGTGGGACCAGAACGGTCCGCCCGCCGAGGTGCAGTAGCTCCCTCGTTCCGTCTTCCATCCTCTCGGTGGTGTGGCACGCGACCGGATGATGGACCGAGCGCCCTCCCGATTTCGACCAGCGGGGCCGTGGACCGCGGCGTTGAAAAGCAGCGCCGGCCCACGGCCTCGCTGAAACGGGGGTAAGGTCCTCAGTCGGTAGCTCTCGCCTGCGATGCGACCGGCCTACCCTTCAGCGGCGCACGACGCCCTGAAGTGCGAACACCCACAAACTGTATTGGACAAAAAGAACGAATCTATGACTCATCGCTTCTACGTTTTCCCTTTGATCCTCCTTACCGGCGCATTCCTCCTGTTTGGATGCGATCAAAGCTCACAAAACCCAGATTTTTCGTCTGGAGACTCCTACATCGTTAATTTCTCAAACTCCGCGATTG
>CAZSBW010000030.1:7862-15560 GCA_964604815.1 uncultured Salinivenus sp.
CCAGATTTTTCGTCTGGAGACTCCTACATCGTTAATTTCTCAAACTCCGCGATTGGGGACGGTGAGAAGACGAGCGTGACCGTGCCCGACACCGTCGACTACTTCGTGCAGGGCTTCACGATTGAAAAAGACTACACGTGGACGGTAAATGAGGAAGAGGTGCCGTCTGCTGTGCGGGCCAACCAGACCTACGTGTGGGAGCGGCGAGAGGGTGAGTTTGTTACCCTCGTGTTCTCTCTCGACGATCGCCGCGTCAATGTCGACCCTGCGTCCGGCGCGACGCCGAATACGCTCACGGTCAACGCGTCGGGGGATGACATCAATGCGGAGACCGTAAATATTGACGCTGTCATTCCCAGTATCGGCGACCAGCTGGCACGCCTCCCGAACGGAGACACGGGCGGGAACTTCGAACAGGCGACCGGCCTCGGCTCCTCGTCCGGGATTGGCGGGTTCCTCACAGCTGGAGCGCCCGGTGGCGATCAGTCGTATACCCTCTTTGCGCCCACCGACGCGGCCGTTGCTCAGCTCGGCGCGGTTCCGACGCAAGCGACCGACGACGACGAATCGGCGCTTTCAAGCGTGCGGGCTGACATTCTCAAGTACCACGCGCTCGGATCGAGGGTCGGTTCCGGGGATCTGACGGACGGCCCTGTACCGACCCTCTTCGGGGGACTGGACGTTCAGATTGACGCCGCCAACCTGGAAGTTGGACGTGCCAACATTCTGGGGGCCGACTTTCCGGTGCTCGGGAACGGACTGGTACACACGATTGACCAGGTCCTTCTTCCGCCCACCGCCTCGTCCGATTACACGGATCGGGACACCACGTCCCTCTCGGGGGCCAATGGAGACGTCCTGACGGTCGACGGCGTCTACGTGCCGCCGCCGAACGGCGGGTTTGTCGTGGTGCATGACAGCACGTCCCTCGAGGACGACGGGGCGATTCCCAGTATCGCGGGGAAATCCGCTTACTTATCGCCCGGCGTTCACAATGGGGTGCAGGTCCCACTCGATGCCGCCGTAACCGTTGACAGTGACACGACCCTCGGTGCAATGCCGCATGAGGATACGGACGGCGACCAGACCTACGATTTCGAAACCTCAGGAGGGACTGAGGACGGGCCCTACACCTTGAATGGGGCTGCCGTCATCGACTTCGCCGAGTACGCAATCCAGTAGTTTTCGCTGGATTGGAAATTCGGTGTCTCGTCCATTGTGGCGACTCTCGGAGGCCGGCTGCTCGTTTCGAGCAGTCGGCCTTTGGTATTTGAGTGCACAGTGGGCGTTGACGGGGAAGAAGTTGTACCGGGACAGGGAGGCTTCTGTGTAGAAATCGATCTTCTTTGGATCAGGCGCAGTTTGTCGTTCTGTCTTCGTAGTTCTGGACAGAGAGGATTCGCAATCGAAGCACGGGCTTCCGCCAGATTTGGGGCGTCCCGACGGCTGACGGGCCCTGTTTCGCGCTGCCCAAGATGAGTCCAGTGCTAAAAGACGGGCCTGAACTGTATGAAGGCGCCGGCGCTTGTAACTCTTTCTTGCCGTCTCTAACGAAAAGGGTGCGTACCCCGGGCGTTGGCGTCCCAAAGTGGATGTCCACGCCCCACTTTTTCGCATCGCTCCCGTGTGGAGGTTCCACTATGCCTTTGCTGATTCCAGACCGTCTTCCCGGCTCGCACTGGGGAGCTGTGTTTCTCCTGCTCGTCTTCTCCCTCGGTATCGCGGCTTGCGATTCGGGGGGGAGCACCGACAACTCCAACAGTGACGAGCTCAACTGCACCTTTTCCGTCGACTTTTTGAACGAGGGAGCGAACAGGGGGGAGATTACGCCTGTCAATGATCCGGAACTCGTCGGGGTAGAGGCGGCGGAGGATGCCCTCCCGGCCTTCTCGGACACGGATCGAATACTCGGATTGCCGCCGTCCTTCCACGAGAGCTACCGGGACACGCCGTTGGCCGTCCCGTTAGACGTACTCTTCGAAAGTGAGATTATGAACCTCGACGGATGGGCCGATCGCTCACTCGCGATCACGTATTGTCCACTAACCTCTTCCACGTTGGTGTTCGACCGCGAGGCCATCGATGGCGAGCGGTTCGAAATTTCCGGCTTGCTGCTCAACAAGGGGAACGAAGACCATCCGGGGAACCTCGTAATGGTGAACGAGGACGGGGAGTCGCTTTGGCCGCAGATGAGCAGGGGAGCCGTTTGCGGTTCAAAGCGCGGAACGTCGCTCACTACACTTCCCGCCGTCGAAATGACCTGGAAACGATGGAAGGAGCTCTATCCGCAGACGGATGTGGCGATTGAGGGAGACGCGTCAATTCGTGCGGCGGGGGCAGAACCCGGCGGGTCGACCGCATCCTCTTCGTTCGCCTCCGGTGCCGAGAAGAGCGCCGGCGCGGTTCCGCTCGGCCGGGTGTTGGGCATTCCGAGTCGCGGGCGGCCGGGCAGCGGGAGCGGGGGGATGGCTGTGCCGTTCGAAGATCTCGACGACGGAACGCCCGTCCGGGTGGTAGAGGTGACGGGGCGTCGCGAAACGTTTACGGTCTTTTGGAACCGGGATGCCCGAGCGGCGATGGCGTTCAGAACGACCTCGTCTTTTTCTGTGCAGGACGGGCAAATCGTTGATGACGGCACGCAGAGCGTCTGGTCGGTCGACGGGCGTGCCATTGAGGGGGCGCGAGAGGGAGAGCGCCTCGATCCCGTCGAGACGGCCTACATTGCCAGCGGGCGCGCCTGGTTCGATTTTCAGCCGGATACTGATCGTTGGGGCGGTTCTTCATGATGTTTGCGTTGTGTCGTCACCCGTCTACATTTCTCCTCGCTCTCGCGCTTTTCTTCTGCGTGCCCGAGGCGTCCGGGCAGTGGGTGGAACCGCCGGGAACGGGATGGGCTCAGGTGCAGGTGTCCCACCAGCAGACCCAGGACAGATTTGACGAGGACGGAGACGTGGTGCCCCTCGTACAGACGCCTGGAGACGACGGGGAATCGATCATTACGACGGCTCGGTTGGCGGGGGCGCTCGGCCTCGTCCGCGGCGTCGACGCCTGGGTTGACGTGCCGTATCACCGCCAGGTTTTCAATACCTCCAGGCGTGAAAGTGAAGACGTGAGTGACGCGGGATTCGGGGATCCGCGTGTGTACCTGCGTGTGGGGCCGTCTCTCTTTGGGGTCGATGCATTTCCGGTCGCTCTTCGGGGAGGAGCAAAGTTCACGTCCAATAACTTTCGGGTCAGTTCGGAGTCGATTTCACTCTCGGAGGGACAGCGCGATTGGGAACTCCTTTTGGAACTGGGGACGGACCTGCACCCGTGGCCGGTGTACGTTATGGGATGGGTCGGGTATCGGTGGCGCGAACGCAATGACGAGATCAACCGCGATCCGGGCAACGAGGGATTGTTCTACCTCGCCGCGGGGGGCAGTTTTGAGCGTTTTCAGTGGAAGGTTGGTGTCGACGGACTGTTGGGAGAATCTTCTACGCGGCGCACCGCAGCGGGTCCCCTTGAGGTTGCTCCCCGCGAACTCGTTCAGGTGATTCCCACCATCGGATGGGAACTGGGCCCGGGGGCCGTGCAGGTTGGGGGGCGCATTCCTGTGCACGGCCAGTCGACGCGCGCCAATCAACTTCCCGCTGCCCCGACCGTCACAATTGGGTATTTCTTGTCGTGGGGGCAGTCGCTCTGGTAGAATTCTGAAACAACGATTGGAAAGAGAATTAGAAGGGGCCAGCCGGTAAGTCTTTCATAACCGCCACTGGTCTGATGTCTTTTTCCGAATCGCTGGGTCGTCCCCGGAAAATGCTGAAAGCGATTCAGAACATCCCCCTCTTTCTTCTCGCTGCTCTCTTCATTGCGGGATGTGCCGGGTCGTCTGGATCCGTGAAGATCTCATACGATGAGGAGTCCAGCAAAACGACCTATGAAACGTCCGAGATGCGTCTGGATGGGTTCCAGATGTCGAGTGGACTGAAGCAGACTGAGAATCGGTATTACGTACAAGTGTCAGGCTCGTGCGAGGGCAAAGACTGTGTGCCGTCCCGGTACACCCTGGATTTCATCAAAGAGGGACCCCAGCCGGTTCAAATCGGGGGCCGGAACGTGACGCTCGAAATTGGAACGGAGGTGATGCGTTGGGAGGACCCTCAGTCCCGAAACGTTTCACAAACCTCAACGATTCGGAGTGGGGTATTTGCTTCCGTTGAGGTGTCGAGCAAGCAGTTGTCCACCATTGGGGCGAGCAGCAAGGTCAGCGGTACGGTTGGGGGAGAACAGTTTACGATCCCGCATCGGAACCGATCGGCCATCCGGGCGCTCCTTTCTCGGCTGGAGACGGACACAGGCACGTCGTCGGAGGAGCAGTCCACTGAAAAGATGCGTTGAGGAGAGGACTCGTCGCACGTGCTAGTAGCGGAAAAGAAGATGCGCCGTTCACCCCCGCGTTCATGTGCTGTCACAAACGAGAGAGGTGCTTAGCAATGTATCGAATCGTCGCCTTCTTGGTCGTAGCTCTTTTTCTGTCAGCCTGCGGCACGTCGAAGACCACGAACTCGGATGGGGTCTCCGCGAATCGAATTGACGTGGACGAGCTGTCCTCTACTGCTGAGGCGGTTTCCGCCTACGACATTGTTCGCCGGCACAAGGCCAACTGGCTCCAGAAGCGGGGACGGTCGTCTATTCAGAATCCAACCCCGGTCAAGGTATACCTCGACAACACGGGTTCTTCCTACGGGACGGTGGAGTCTCTCAAAAACATTGACGGAAGAGACATTTCAACCATCGAGTACTACAATGCCCGGGAGGCACAACTCAAGTTCGGCCTCGGAAATGCCTCGGGGGCCATCTTTGTGCACACGTTGGATGTAGACGAGTAACACACGGTCTCTTCGTTTTCGATCTACATTCCGATTGTTGATGCCGACGGGTGCTGAACGCTGAGGGATCCAGTTGTGAACGAGTCCCCCAACGCGTTCCAATTCCGGAGAATCTGCGCTCTGTTTCCGCTTCCGGACTGAAGGGACCTGTCTTTTCAGGGAACCCGCTTTCCGTACTGCTGCATCGATCGGCGCCTCCCGGTCTTGCTTCGCGAGTGCGACCGGAGGCCGGTTCGTTGGATTATTCGCGTGCGATTACGGGGACTTCAATCGTGTCGGAGTAGGTGCCGCCTACGAATCCGTGACCGTTCTGCACGTTCGAGAACGTGTCGGGACGTGCAATTTCATTGAGTGGCACGTCTCGCCACTCCGGCCAGTCGGGGCCGCCCGCTGCCACCTCGACCTTCACGGAGGGGCGCGCAAAGTCGCTCTGGCTCGCACATTCAGGCTGCATCCGGGGCGGCGGAGGCGGATTGGGATTCAAGTCCACCAAGTCTGGACGGTAGAAGACGGAGACGATTAACCCTTCCTCATCGCTTTCCTCGACGTTCTCGTAGTGGTTGAAAGTGCGCGGCGTGCGGGGGGGCGCATTGGGAATGGGATATGTCACCCCGACGGCCGCAATACGATGCACATCCTGGACCGTAATTTTGAAGGAGTTCTCCGATCGTAGTTCAATGTTTGGATTATCGGAGAACGTGCAGGGCAATTTGAGTGCGGTGTCGGGGATTGCGGTGTGTGCGAGCAATGGCGGATTGGCGGGCGTTTGGGTGGTAGCAGTCGTTACGGGCGTTCCCTCACGGAGCACCACAACGCGGTAGGTTGTGGAGGGCTGGATGGAATGCGTTGTCCAGAAGTTATGAACCAGGATCGGCTCGGTACCAAAGGTGGCCAGAGAGTCGTGGAGCCGAATCTCTTCTCCGGTGTCGCGATTTTCTAGAACGATAGACGCATTGAGGTCGCGCGGAGCGCCGACCTGCATCGAATCGTCGAGCGGTTCGACGCGGATGACTTGGGTGTCGGCGGCGACGTTAAGGGTTCCAAACAGCGAAAATTGAAACTGGTCGTTCGGTTGGAGGACGTCGACAGTTGGGTCTTCGCAGCCCCCAACCAACAACAGACCCGCTGCAGTGATGGCCGCAAGGAGAAGAACGAGAGGGTGTGGAGGTCGAGGTGCGGAGGCCATTGCGGGAGGAAGAGTGTGAGCGAGGAACGCAGGGTTTGAATGGGGCTCTGTACCGTCTGCCGGGGCTATTGCATTCATCCACGCGAATCAAGGGTAAAGCGAGAATTACCGACACGCGAATTGGTTTCAACTCGCTGTTCTCACTCCTGGCTGAACACGGATCCGAACGGTTCGGGGAAGCCACCCCGCTCACCTTCAGAAGAATCGTGCAGTTCCTCCTGCCGAATAAAATGGCACAAGGTGAATGTAGAGCCGATCGGTAGCGCGACGCATGCGTCAGTTGCGTCCTGTGATGGGAACGCGAATGGTCTTGGAGTAGGTGCCGCCTACGAATCCGTGACCGTTCTGCACGTTCGAGAACGTGTCGGGACGCGCAATGTCATCGAACGGCACGTCCCGCCATTTCGGCCAGTCGGGGCCGCCTGCTGCTACCTCGACCTGCACGGAGGAACGCGCAAAGTCGCTCCGGTTTGCACATTGGGGCTGCGCCTGGGGCGGAGGAGTCGGATCGGGGTTCAACTCCACCAAGTCTGGACGATAAAAGACGGAGATCACAAACTGATCGTCAAGGTTCTCGACACCTTTGAGGTGCGGCATGGATCGAGGGACGTTGGGCGGGGCGTCGGGAATGGGATACGTAACCACGACGGATGCGATACGGTCAAGATTTCGGGCGGTGACCGTAAAGGAGTTCTCCGATCTCAACTCCTCGTTTGGGTCGTCGGAGAATACGCAGGGCAGTCTGAGGCTGGTTGCCAAAAGATCGGGCGGCTGGGCGGGGGTCGTGGTCGTGGCGCTCGTGGTGGGATCTCCTTCCCGTCGTACTGAGATTCGATAGGAGGTGGCCGGCTGGATGGAGTGGGTCGTCCAGAAGTTATGAACCACGACCGGTTTGGTCCCAAAGGTGGCCAGAGAGTCCCGGAGACGCACCTCCTCTCCGCTGTCGAGATTTTCGAGGACGACGGTTGCATTGAGGTCGCGGGAGGCGCCGAGTTGAACAGAGTCATCGAGCGGTTCGACGCGGATGGCCTGCGTGTCGGCAGCGACGTCAAGGGTTCCGAACAGCGAAAACCGAAACCGATCGCTGGGCTGGAGGACATCGACGGTTGGGTCGTTGCAGCCCGGAATCAACAACAGGCCTGCCGCGAGCACGACCGCGAGAAGGAGAATTCGGGGTGCGGTGTGAGTCATTTCGAAAGCGTTCGTCCTGGCGAAGTCAAGACCAAGAACGTTCGAAAGCTCTGGGAACGTGACCGTCGACAGTCTCCTCGGGGGGCCACTGCTATAGAGCGTAAACACCCTTTCTTTTGGAAAATGAAAATGATGTCGATCCGGAGGCGGCTTTCAACTTCATGGCGGATTCAGAAGTTGACCCTGAAGGAGAGATATGGAATCAAGGCCAACTGGTTGACTTGGTCGAGCGTGAAGATGTCGACGTAAAAGACGTTGGCACGGTCGTAGGCATTGAGGGCACCGGTCTCAACCAACACGTCGACGGCGGAACTTAGAGCGAAGGTGCGTTCGAGGGATACGTCGAGTCGGTGAAAGGGGGGAAGTCGTGAGTCATACGCTTTCTCGAAGAGGGAGCGGGGCGTGCCAATGTTTGCAAAGGGCGTGTCGCGGCGGCCTCGGACCTCTAGA
>CAZSBW010000031.1:0-10122 GCA_964604815.1 uncultured Salinivenus sp.
GGGTACGGGCCTGACTACGGCCCTCCACGTGGGCGACCGGTGGGACCTCACCGATGCCCTCTACGTCGAGGCGGACGTCCGCTTTCAGCGATCCACCTTCACCGGGACGGCCGAAAAGAGCAAAACGGCCTCCGGTGCCGGGGGCCTCGACGACGATCCGACGACGCTATACGACAACGCGTTTGAGGGGGACGTGGACGGCGAATTCCAGGGCGACTTCCGGGGATCAAAGAGGTCCGTCGACTACGACCACACGTTCAACGAGTGGGCGGCCTCCGCCGGGCTCAACTACCGGTTCAGCGACAACCTGGCCATCTTTGCCCGGGGGAGTCGCGGCTACCGAATCCCCGACTTCGACCAGTGGATTGGCAGCGCATCGGACGATACGCCCGACCAAATCGAGGCCGGCGACCCCGAAACCATCATCCAGTCCGAGCTCGGCATCAAGTATAGCTCGCCGCGGCTGGCCCTGTTCGCCTCCGGCTTCTACACTCAGCTCTCGGACATTCCCTTTACCGACCAGGTGGTTCTCGACGACGGCACTGTGGAAACCGTGCAGAACTTCGGGGACAGCCGGGCCATCGGCACGGAGCTGGAATTGACCCTTCAGCCCAGCGACCGCTTCCAGCTTTCGACCCGCACGACGATCCAGAATCCCGTGTTCACCGAGCTAGACTTCGAGACCGCTACGGGATCGACGTTCGATTTCGAGGGCAATCGCGTCAAGCGAATTCCGCTGCTGACACTCACCATGAAGCCCTCCTATACCGTGGCCGGCGTTACGGTCTACGGAAAATGGAACTACTACGCTGATCGGTTTGCCAACAACCGTAATTCCTTCACGCTCCCCGAGTACAACGTCGTGGACCTGGGTGCCTCTTACTCGTGGCGGGGGGCCACCCTCCGAGCCGACGTCACCAACGTCTTCAACACGATTGGCCTCACGGAGGGCAATCCCCGGGTCGACGAGACCTTCAGCGAGGACGACGTAGACGAAATCGACGTTTTCATGGGACGCCCCATCTTGCCTCGCGCCCTCAAGCTCTCGCTCTCCTACAGCTTCTGATCCCGATGGACTGAGAACTGCTCGCCTGCATCCAGAATGCTGCACTGGGATGGCTCGTCGCGTCCCGCCTTCGGGCCCCGAGCCACTGAGTATCCCACCTCCGCATCTGCCCCGATCAATCTAACAGAGACCGATGCCTGATTTTGACGTTGCTCTGCTCGACATCATCGTGCTCGCGGTCTACCTCGTGCTCGCCCGGCTCATCCCGCTGTGGATGACGAGCGACATGGAAGACGCCGACGACATGTTTCTCGGGGGCCGCAACTTCATCTGGCCCCTGATTGGATTCTCGCTCTTTGCCACCAACATGTCCGGGGCCTCGTTCATCGGGCTGGCCGGTGCGGGCTACAATCAGGGCGTCTCCGTCTACAACTACGAGTGGAGCGCGGCGGTCATCTTGATCTTCTTCATCTTCTTCATCCTGCCGTTCTACCTGCGCTCGGGCGTGTTCACGATGCCGGAGTTTCTGGAGAAACGCTTCGACTACCGCTCCCGGCGGGTCTTCTCCGGCATCAACCTGTTCTTCAACATGTTCATCGACTGTGCCGGTGCGCTGTACGCCGGGGCGCTCGTTTTCGTGGCCCTCTTCGACATCTCGCTCTGGGTGTCGGTCGCAGGGCTCGCCATTCTGGCCGCCGTCATCTCCATCTTTGGTGGGCTGGAGGCCGTCGTCGTCTCGGACACGGCTCAGGCCATCATGCTCATCATTGGGGGGTCGCTCGTCGCCATCATCGCCTTCAACGAGTTGCCGTCATGGAGCGTAGTGGTCGAAACGGCGGGCCAGGATGCGCTCAGCGTCATTAAGCCGGCCGACGACCCCGCAATGCCGTGGCCCGGCATCTTTACCGGCGTCCTCGTGATTGGGACGTATTTCTGGACGACGAACCAGTTGATCGTCCAGCGAACCCTGGGTGCCAAAACGATGAATCACGGGCGCTGGGGATCGATCTTCGCCGGGTTCCTGAAGCTCCCGATCCTCTTCTTCATGATCCTGCCGGGGACGATGGCGCTGGTTCTGTACCCGGACCTGTCCAATCCCGACATGGTCTTTCCCGTGCTCGTGTTCGACCTGCTCCCGGTCGGACTGAGTGGACTGGTTCTCGCGGCCCTCATCGCCGCCATTACCTCCTCGATCGACTCGATCCTCAACTCGGCCGGGACGCTGGTGACGATGGACTTCATTGAGCCCCTCTACCCGGACATCAGTGATCGCGGCCTCGTCCTCACCGGACAGGTTGCCACGGGCGTGGCGCTGCTCGTGGCGATCATCTGGGCCCCGCAGATCGACCGGTTCGAGACGCTCTGGGGCTACCTCCAGTCGTGCCTCTCCTACACGACCCCGCCCATCGTGGCTACCTTCGTGGGGGGAATCTTCTGGACGCGCGCCAACCGCCACGGGGCCTTCGCCACGCTGCTGCTGGGCGTGGGCCTGGGCGTGGTCTTCTTCATCATGAACGAGATCATAGGCGTCTTTGAGATCCAGTTCCTCTACGCGGCGGGCCTCTCGCTGGTGGGCAGCGTCCTCATCCTGGTTCTCGTGAGCCTGATGACCGAGCCGCCTCCGGCCGAGAAGACCGACGAGCTGACGTGGGACGTGAGCTACTGGCACGCCGAGACCGAAGAGCTTAAGGAGCTGCCCTGGTGGCAGAACTACCGCTACCACTCCATCCTGCTCGTCATCTGCACGGGCGTTATTCTCTACTTCTTCTGGTAGAGCGCCCCTTCGAAGCAGCAGAATTCTCTTTTGCAATAATCCTATCCAGAGCCCATGTCTGCCGCCCACGAAAAAATTCTCGTTGCGACCGACGGATCCGACGAGTCGCACCTCGCCATCGAGAAAGGGGTGCATCTCGCCCAGCTCGAGGACGCCGATCTCCATCTCGTTCACGTCGGGCTCCTGTCCGAGTGGGTGCACCCGGACACCCTCTCGGCCCAGCAATACGAACGGCTCGAACAGAAGGCCCAGGACCTTCTCGACGAGGAAGCGGCGTACGTCGAGGACGCGGGCGGAACGGTCACGGACGCCCATCTTCGAATGGGCGAGGCCGACTCCGAGATCATCGAGCTCAGCGAGGAGCTGGACGCCGACCTGATCGTTTTAGGGACCCGCGGACGGGACGCCCTCGAGCGCGTCGTCCTCGGGAGCGACTCCGCAAATGTCGTTCAGTACGCCCCCTGCACCGTCATGGTCGTTCGAAACGCTGCGTAACCGGTCCGTCCTGTTCGCCCCCTGCCTCTTCCAACGCAATCTCACAGACCCATGGCTGAATCCGACGACACGACCCAAGACACCGATCCAACCGTCAGTCGACGCGAATTTCTGAAAACCAGTGCCGCCGGGGTCGCGGGCGCATCGGTGCTCGGGAGCTCGGCCCCGTACGTGCACGCCGGCTCGCAGGCCGTCGAGATCTCCTACGCGTGGGGCCCGGACGACTCCGGCACCCTCCAACCGATCATCGACGACTTTAACCGCGAGCACGAGGGGGAAATTCGCGTGTCCTGGCACCTGATGCCCCGGGCCTCGGACGCCTTCTACCGGCAGCTCGTGTCCGACTTCGAGGCGAACGCGGCGGACTACGCCGTCTTTGCGGCCGACTCGCCCTGGACCGCCTCGCTGGTCCGAAAGGGCCACGCCGCAAACCTTACGAGCCGCTTCCGCGACGTGTACAGCACCGATCAGTTCGTGGACGCCGCCATCCAGTCGGCCGCCTACAAGTTGCGGATCTACGGCGTGCCCTGGTACACCGACGCCGGCGTGTTCTTCTACCGAAAGGACCTGCTGGAGAAAAACGGGTTCTCCAACCCGCCGGGCACGTGGGAGGAGCTGACCAACATGGCCCGGACGGTCAAGCAGAACGAAGATAAAATCGAGCACGGCTTTGTCTTCCAGGGGGACGCCTACGAGGGCGGCGTCACGAACGCGCTGGAGTACATCTGGAATGCCGGAGGGCAGGTTATGAGCCTGCGCTCAAACACCGGGTCCACCATGGGCCAGAATACCCTCGACCCGAACGTCATTCAGGTCAACAGCAAAAAGGCGGCCAGTGGCCTCGCCACGGCGCGCGGCTTCGTCGAGGAGAATCTCGCCCCCGACGACGTGACCAGCTTCCGCGAGGAGGAGGCGTGGGTCGAGTTCCTCGGCGGCCGGTCCGTCTTCATGCGCAACTGGCCCTACGTGTTCGGTCTCATCGACGCCGAGGAAACGCAGGAGCGGCT
Source organism: uncultured Salinivenus sp. (assembly GCA_964604815.1). GTDB lineage: Bacteria > Bacteroidota > Rhodothermia > Rhodothermales > Salinibacteraceae > Salinibacter. The sequence continues at coordinate 4,283 of CAZSBW010000031.1, forward strand.
TGACACTGAGCCGGTCACGGCCGACCAGATTGGGGTCGCTCCCATCCCGTCCGCCTCTGCCGACCAGAAAGGGTACAGCTGCCTCGGCGGCTGGAATCTTATGATGAACGACAACGTGAGCTCGCGCAAGAAGGACGCCGCCTGGACCTTCATTCGGTACCTCACGGAGGAACAGCAGCAGAAGCGACGGGCGGTTGGGGGCGGATTCCTGCCCACCCGGAGCGCGCTTTACGACGATCCGGAATTGCAGAGGAAGGCACCGGGCATCGACCTCAGCCGGCAGGCCGTGCGGCGGGCTCGGGTCCGGCCCGTGTCGCCGCTGTATCCGGACATGTCGCCCCGCATTGCGACGGCCTTCACCCGCACGCTCCGAGGCGACATGTCCGCCCGCGAATCGGTGCGCCGTCTCGAACGTGAGCTTACCAGCATCATGCGGGCGGCCCGGTAGCGAATCACGCACGAGAAATGGCTCTGAACGTCGAATGTGTGCCCATGCGGGGACGCCGTAAATTGACACGCACTCGTCATCGACTGGGGAGAGGCTCCATCCGCGCGCAGGAGCGAGAGGGCCTTTAGCACCGATTCCTCCTTATCCGGCTGCACACGTCGACTAGCATGGGAGCCTCTGGGTGATCGGCTGCCGGCCGGGTGGCCCGGTCGGCGGTCGACGGCTCCCTCGTTGAATGAAGAGTCGGGCTAGCAACCTGTTGCGCATCGTGATTTGAGGGCTTCTCCAAACAATCTATTAGTCCTGGTTACCGGACAGTTTTAAACTGCGGGTTATTGCGCGCCGGTGAAGCTCCCGAAGGAATGAAGTCATCCTGAATGAAGAGAAACGGAGTGAAGGATCTCCCTGATTGAAGCGGAAACGGTCTCGAAAGCAGACCTACTTCGTCGTCGTTCCCGCGTTTTTCGAGGAGATTCTTCAGTCGTGGCAATCTAGATTGCCGGGCTCCCTCAGAATGACCATTATTCAGGCGGTAGGAGAAAAATCGGAGCTTCATCGGCTGACCATTGAAAGCTGTCCGGTAGCCAGCTATTAGCGCTTACTGATACGTGAGTGGGGTCTTAAAGACGATCTCCGCTGATAACATAACACGGTTTTGGAGATCTGAGATCTCCTTCCTCGCACGGAGAATATTTTTTAACTACCCGTGCACGGATCAGTAATGGGTTGATTGTATTTATCGTTTACTATCGAAAAATCAAAAATTTACCTTTCGGCATTGGGCGAAAATCCGAGAATGCATCTATGCGCAACAGCCCGCTAGGGGCGCAACGTAATCCGACGATTCGAATTGGCCAGCATTGAACCGATGATCAACGTCCTTGCCTGCTATCTCAGACGCCTGCTTCTGGGCATCGCCGGACTTGGACTCTTCGCGGCCTGCGGGCTTCCGCATTCGTCAATGGCCCAGGTCACCGCAAACGTCGAGCCCTTCAGTTTGGGGCAGCAAGAACCCGGCTGGGACGCACAGGTCGGTGCGGACTTTAAGATGGAGGCCAACGAAACGGTCCTGCTGTCCATCGACCTGAGCCCCCGGATCGACTACGTGCGTGGGGCAAACTCGGTGACGGTCGTCGGGGAGGCCGGTTTCACCGAACGGGCCGGCACGACGGTGCGAAATAAGTTCCTGCTCCACTCCCGGTACCTGCGCGAGTTGGGGTTGGGCGTGAGAGGGGAGGTCTTCACCCGAATCCTCCGGGACGAGTTTTCCCTGGTGAACAGTCGCTTCTCGGTCGGGATAGGCCCCCGATTCGAAATCGTCAATACCGAAGAAACGGCGACCTACGCGGGCATTCAGGGCGGCTTTCAGAGCGAGCGACTGGACCTGGATGCGTCCGCTGAACATCCCCGCACCCTCGACGATGCCCGGGCCTTCGGCTACCTGGCGTACCGGCAGCAAATTACGGACAATACCACCCTGCTCAACACGCTCCGCACCGGTGTCCGGCTGGCCGGAGACCTTGACGACGTCCGACTCACCAATTCGGCGACCATGGAGGTTGAGGTGTCCGAAAACGTGTCCCTCAACGCTTCTTTCGACGTTCAACTGGACAGCGATCCACCGGGGGACCAGCCCGACGTGAGCATGTCGATTACCAACGGCCTCACCGTTTCCCTCTAGACCGTGCGGAACGCACGCGGGGGAGGGGCGGGCATGGTCCCGAGAAAGTCTGGGTCCCGGCGCCCCACCCTGCTCTCGCTGATGCTGCTCCGTTGCCGGACAAGGAGAGCCCCTTCAGTTAAAGCGCTGACCCCCTCTCAAAATCCCTCTTCCGGCGCAAGGGAGCGCGTCGTTCTAGGCCGAAAGAGCGAACGCCTCAGAATCCGTCTCGAATCGAGTTCGAACGTGGGACGCAAGCGTCGAGAACGGTTCTCTTCTTCGCCCCGAGAACGCCCGACGTACGCTCCGGGGAACGGTCCGGAACGATTTTTCGAGGCTGCGTTTTGGGTTGCGTCTCTCCCGCCGAGAGCGTTAGGGCAATCGTATCTTGAATCGTTTCTTCTGAGTAGGGAAGCGCTTTTGCCTCCGATCGATGAAGCCGCCCGGACTGCAGGAGCGAGCCACGTCCCGATTTCCATCGGGGAGGGGGCACGGGGGGCAGTCTAAAACTACTTCCTCCCTCACTGAAGATCTAGGATCTCCTCGTTCGGTCAGGGCGCGTGGGAGTGAGCGGGTCCAGGTTGTTGAAGCTGGAAGAGATCGACCGAAATTAAGATGCGATTGCTGTGCCGCGAGCGTCCGTCGTTTTTGGGACGGCCCTGGAGACATCCGCCGGCTTTCGGGACGGACGCTCTTGTGTTCGTCGCGGTGAGGCCCTGATACTGGTTTTGGATTTGCTCTACTTCTATGGCTTCTCCGTCAGCCGAGATCGATCCGAACACGTGGGACCCTGAGTGTGCCGAGGCGCGGCTCAAGGATCATCTTCGAGACCGCCACCCGTCGTCGATGGAGGCTCATCCCGTCCTCTCCGACCGTCTCGACGCTCATCTTCTCGACGGCTGGGAGGCATTTTCGAACGTGTACGGCACCGACGCAACGGCGGCGGCGTGGTTCGTGGAGGCGGTCGGCGCGGCGATCGAGGGATTGAAGAATCGGCCCTCTCCGCTCCGTCGCCTCGACGAGGAGCGGACCGGAGCGAGCGACTGGTTCCAGGCCCCCGAGCACGTCGGCTACACCTGCTACGTGGACCGGTTCGCCGGCACGCTCGACGGCGTTCGGGCCCGCATCCCCTACCTCAAGGAACTGGGCGTGACGTACCTCCACCTCATGCCCCTCCTCGAACCCCGGGAGGGCCCTAGCGACGGCGGCTATGCGGTGCGGGACTACCGGACCGTCGCCGCCAACCTCGGCACCATGGACGAGCTGCGGGAGCTGGCCTCCGCCCTCCACGAGGAGGGCCTCGTCCTCGCCATCGACTTCGTGATGAACCACACGGCGGCCGAGCACGACTGGGCCCGCGCGGCCCGCAGAGGGGACGACCGCTTCCGAGACTTTTACCTCACCTACGAGGATCGCACGCGCCCCGATCAGTTCGAGGAGACGGTGCCCGAGGCGTTTCCGAATTTTGCACCCGGCAACTTCACCTACGACGACGAAATGGACCGCTGGGTGTGGACGAGCTTCTACGACTTCCAGTGGGATCTCGACTACGGCAACCCGGACGTGTTCGTGCAGATGTTTCGGGAGATGCTGGTGCAGGCCAACGTGGGGGCCGACGTGCTCCGACTCGACGCTGTGCCGTTCCTCTGGAAAGAACTTGGCACGAATGCCCGCAATCGGCCGGAGTGCCACTGGCTCCTTCGGGCCTACCGGGCCCTCATGCGCATTGCGGCCCCCGGCGTGATCTTCAAAGCCGAGGCCATTACCGCCCCGGAAGAGATCATTCGCTACCTGGGCACCGGCGGCTACGACGGCAAGGAGTGCGACGTGGCCTACAACGCCACGCTCATGAGCCACCTCTGGCACGCCCTCGCCAGCGAGAACACGCAGCTGCTGCGAACCGCCCTCACCAATCTCCCCCAGGCCCCTCCCTCGGCCACCTGGCTCAACTACGTCTGCAGCCACGACGACATCGGCTGGGGGCTCGACGACGCCGACGTGCGGGCCGTCGGCCAGGACCCGAGCGACACACGGCGCTTCTGTGCTGAGTTCTATGCCGGCAAAACGCCCGGCAGCTACGCCGAGGGGTACCACTTTCAGGCCGACGAGGCGACCGGCGAGGCCCGCACCTCCGGCACGACCGCCGCCCTCACTGGATTGCAGAAGGCCCTCGTCGAGGGCGACGACCGGGACGTGGACCGGGCCCTCCAGCGCACACTGCTCATGCACAACGTCGTCTTCGCCGCCCGGGGCATGCCGCTGCTCTACAGCGGCGACGAGATCGGCCAGCTCAACGACTTCTCGTACCTGACCGACGACGAGAAGGCCGACGACAATCGCTGGGTCCACCGTCCGCCCATGAACTGGGACCGCGCCACGCTCCGGCACGAGGTCGACCGGGTCGAGCACCGTCTGTTTACCGGGATCAAGCGGTTTGCCGAGACCCGCAAGTCGCTCGACGCGCTGCACAGTCGGAGCCGCGAGCGCATTCTCCAGACGGAAAACGACCGGACCTTCCTCTTCGAACGCGTGTACGGCGACGATCGTCTGCTGGTGGCCTCAAACTTTTCCCGCTCTCCCCAGGCCGTGTCCCTGAGTGGGGGCCTGGCCCCAGCGTGGCAACAAACGACCTTTGCCGACGTGTTGTGGAACGAGCCGGTCCGGTTTTCGTCGGGACGCCTCGTGCTTCCTCCCTACGGGTACTTCTGGCTCCAGCCCGGGGACGCGCCCCCGGAAGAGCCAGTTTCCACTCCCATCGAACTGGAGGTGCACACCGAGTGGGGCGAGCAGGTCTACCTGTGCGGCAACCTGGAGGTCCTCGGTGCTGGAGATCCCCGCCACGCCCTCGGCCCACTCTCGGCCGACGACTATCCGACGTGGCGGGCCGAGATCGACGTGCCCGCCCACACCTACTTCGAATTTCAGTGGGTCAAGAAGCGGGACGACCGCGTCGTCGAGTGGGCCCCCCACGCCTACGCCATGAAGGCGGGTGACGCGACGGTCTGGCGCCTGGAGACGCCCGCGTAGCAGCCAATACTCGAACAGGTCTCTTCCTCCCTCGTTGAGCGTCCCGACTGGTCCGTACTCATAGATTCCGAGACCAATGGCCACCGAGTCGTGCCCCGATTGCGGTCAAGAAGTCAGTGATACGGCCTCATCATGTCCCCACTGCGGTCATGAGCTCGACGACGACCCCGCCCCCAGCCCCCAACCCGGCTGGCGGTCTGTGGGATGGGCTCTTCTCTTCGTGCTGGCCATTCCCGCCGCCGTCCTTTTGCAGTACACCCAAGACGACGAGGGGGACCAGGAGACGGCCGGGCCCGAATACGCCTGCACGCAGTTCGTGAAGAGTCGCGTGTCGGCGAGCGCCGAGGTTCGCCCGGACACCATCGAACGCCTGGGCGAGGCCCGGCACCGCATTGAGGGCACCGTGGAAGCCGAAAACAGCGGCCGGCGCCCCTTCACCTGTACAACGAAACAGCGAGAAGACGACGCGTGGGAGCTGGTCGAGATTCAGATTGACTCGGCGGCGGCCAAAAACTGACCGTGCACGGGACCGTCTGGGGCATGGATGTGACGGCATTGTGCTGGCCGGAGCACGGGTACCGATCGAGCCCGAACTGGGGAATATACTGATCCGTTCACGGGTAGGTAAACATTGTTCTCCGTGTGAGGGGAACCGTGCATTGCTATCAGCGGAGATCGTCTTTAGAAACCCATTCACGTATCAGT